>NZ_JBEAFR010000060.1:0-70097 GCF_040062315.1 Klebsiella sp. GW_Kp181 | reverse complement strand
GCTTCGATTAAGGTTCGAGTCGAGCGTCAGCGAGACAACGTTGCCGCAGGCAACGACCCGAAGGGTGAGGAGCGAAGCGACGAATAATCCTTCCCCCACCGCCATCACTTCTCTGCAGTACCTCAGCAAAATCAAATAATCAAAACCGTCTTAGTTAGCTCTTTTATTGCTCCAGAACTGATTCTGTATTTCTGCCATATATGCCCCGGCAGCGCTACGCCGGGAGCAGACCGCACCAATGAAAAACCCTGCCGCAGCAGGGTTGAGCTTTACACGAAATAGAATCAGCGACGGGCGCGAACAATCTGGTATTTGCGCGTCAAGTACTCGACCGGCGCGCTCCAGATATGCACCAGACGGGAGAACGGGAACAGCACAAACAGCGTCATCCCCAGCACCAGATGCACGCGGAAAATAAACGCCACGCCGTCCAGATGCTGCGAAGCCCCGCCGTGGAAGGTCACCACCGACTGCGCCCAGCCCACCAGCTTCATCATTTCGCTACCGTCCATATGCTGAGCGGAGAACGGAATAGTCAGCAGACCCAGAGCGCACTGTACCATCAGCAGGGAGAGGATCAGAATATCCGCTCCGGTGGTGGTGGCGCGCACGCGGGGGCTCAGCAGACGGCGTTTCAGCAACAGTAGCCCGCCCACCAGCGTCATGACGCCGCAGGCGCCGCCCGCGATCATCGCCATCTTCTGCTTCACGTCAACCGGCAGGAATGACTCGTACATCCAGTGCGGCGTCAGCATGCCGAGAAAATGACCGGCAAAAATTCCCAGAATACCGATATGGAACAGGTTCGAGGCCAGATTCATCCCTTTACGGTCCAGCATCTGGCTGGAGGCCGCACGCCAGGTGTACTGCCCATAGTCGTAACGTAGCCAGCTGCCGACCAGAAATACCGTCCCGGCGATATACGGATAGATGTCAAAGAAGAACATATTCAGGAAGTGCATTAGTGCTGTCCTCCGTTAGAGATATTCAAATATTGCGGGGCAACGGCTCCGGCAAAACGACGCTGGTGAGCGGAGATCTCCGACTCGCCGCAGCCCTGATCGGCAAAGAATTTCACCTGTTCTTCTTCCCAGACGGCGTCCAGCGCCTGCGGCGTATCGTCGCGGGCCTCATCGGCGATTTTTTCCGCCACTTTCTGGCTATCTACCTGGGCGTTTGCCAGCTTGAGCAGCAGCTCAAACAGTACCGCGTAGCGGCTATCGCGCTGCTGCAGGCGAGCGCTCAGTAGACCGAGAATCGGCGCAACGTCCTGCAATCCGCCGCGCGCTTCCGCCTCCGGCAGCTGCGCCAGATACTCAAGATACAGCGGGAGATGATCCGGCAATTCGCGACTATCCAGCTGCAGACCGTGGCGTTCATACTGCGCCATCAGGTCGACCATCGCCTGGCCGCGATCGCGGGATTCGCCGTGCACGTGCTCAAACAGCAGCAGCGAGGTCGCACGGCCGCGATCGAACAGCTCACTGTAGCGAGACTGCGCGTCCAGCACATCCTGGGCGGTCAGGTCGCGCAGGAAAACGCTCAGCTTATGGGCATCCTCCGGCGCGAGCTTTTCCGAAGAGGCAATAGCGTCGAACAGCTCCTGCTGGTGCTGCCATAAGGCAGCGTCAGGGTACTCAAGAAGGCGCGACACAATGACGAGTTCAATCATGGGTGCGGCTCCGTTTTGCTGGTGACGTCGATAGCATCGATACGGCGGCTGTTGAACAGATTAAACTGGCTGTCAGAACCGTGGCAGCCGTCACCGAAGGTGAAGCCGCAACCGTTTTTCTCCGGGAAAGCATCGCGGGCCTGCTCGCGATGGCTGCTCGGCACCACGAAACGGTCTTCGTAGTTGGCGATAGCCAGATAGCGATACATCTCCTGCGCCTGGGCTTCAGTGAGGCCAACCTCTTCCAGCGCCCGGGTATCCAGTACGCCGTCTACGGTCTCCGCGCGTTTGAAGTGGCGCATCGCCAGCATGCGTTTCAGCGCCAGCAGCACCGGCTGGGTATCGCCCGCGGTTAGCAGGTTTGCCAGATACTGAACCGGGATACGCAGGCTTTCGACGTCCGGCAGAATACCGTTGCTGCCCAGTTCACCCGCATCGGCGGCTGACTGAATCGGCGACAGAGGCGGCACGTACCAGACCATAGGCAAGGTGCGATATTCCGGATGCAGCGGCAGCGCCAGCTTCCAGTCCATCGCCATTTTGTACACCGGCGACTGCTGGGCGGCTTCGATAACCCCCTGCGGCACGCCGTCCTTCAGCGCCTGCTCAATCACTTTCGGGTCGTTCGGGTTGAGGAACACGTCCAGCTGACGCTGATACAGGTCTTTCTCATTCTCCGTGCTGGCGGCATTTTCAATCGCGTCCGCGTCATACAGCAGCACGCCGAGGTAGCGAATACGCCCCACGCAGGTTTCCGAACAGACGGTCGGCATCCCGGATTCGATACGCGGGTAGCAGAAAATGCACTTCTCTGATTTGCCGCTCTTCCAGTTGAAATAGATTTTCTTGTACGGGCAACCGGTGATGCACATGCGCCAGCCGCGGCACTTGTCCTGGTCGATCAGCACGATGCCGTCTTCTTCACGTTTATAGATCGCGCCGCTCGGGCAGGTCGCGACGCACGCCGGGTTCAGACAGTGTTCGCACAGGCGCGGCAGATACATCATAAAGGTGTTTTCGAACTGGCCGTACATCGCCTTCTGCATGTTTTCGAAGTTCTGGTCTTTGGCGCGTTTTTCAAATTCGCCGCCCAGAATCTCTTCCCAGTTCGGACCGCTGGTGATTTTATCCATCCGCTGGCCGGTGATCAGCGAGCGCGGGCGAGCGATCGGCTGATGTTTGCTTTCCGGCGCGTTGTGCAGATTCTGGTAGTCGTAATCAAAGGGCTCGTAGTAGTCGTCGATGCCCGGCAAATGCGGGTTAGCAAAGATTTTACCCAGCAGCATCGCGCGGTTGCCCATGCGCGGCTGCAGCTTGCTATTGATCTTACGGATCCAGCCGCCCTTCCACTTTTCCTGATTCTCCCAGTCGTTCGGGAAACCAACGCCCGGCTTACTTTCAACGTTGTTGAACCACGCGTACTCCATACCCTCGCGGCTGGTCCAGACGTTTTTACAGGTGACTGAACAGGTATGACAGCCGATGCACTTATCGAGATTCAGCACCATGCCGACTTGTGAACGAATTTTCATTTTACGCTCTCCTGTACCTGGTCGTTACCTTCGCCATCTAACCAGTTAATATTCTTCATCTTACGTACCACCACGAACTCGTCGCGGTTAGACCCTACCGTGCCGTAGTAGTTAAAGCCGTAGGCCAGCTGCGCATAGCCGCCGATCATATGGGTCGGCTTTGGCGTAATACGAGTCACGGAGTTGTGAATCCCCCCGCGCTGTTCGGTGATCTCAGAACCCGGCAGGTTTACGATACGTTCCTGCGCGTGGTACATCATGGTCATCCCGGCCGGTACGCGCTGGCTTACCACCGCGCGGGCGGTCAACGCGCCGTTGCTGTTAAACACTTCGATCCAGTCGTTATCTTCGATCCCCAGATCTTTGGCGTCCGCTTCGCTCATCCAGACAATCGGCCCGCCGCGCGACAGCGTCAGCATCAGCAGGTTGTCGCTATAGGTGGAGTGGATCCCCCACTTCTGGTGCGGCGTCAGGAAGTTCAATGCCTTCTCCGGGTTGCCGTTGGATTTCGCGCCCATCACCGTTTTCACGGAGCGGGTGTCGATTGGCGGACGATAAACCAGCAGGCTTTCGCCAAAATCACGCATCCACTGGTGATCCTGATACAGCTGCTGGCGGCCGGAAAGCGTGCGCCACGGGATCAGTTCGTGAACGTTGGTGTAGCCGGCGTTATAGGAAACGTGCTCATCTTCGAGTCCGGACCAGGTCGGGCTGGAGATAATTTTGCGCGGCTGGGCCTGAATATCGCGGAAGCGGATTTTTTCCTCTTCTTTATTCGTCGCCAGGTGCGTATGGTCGCGACCGGTAAATTCGCTGAGCGCCGCCCAGGCTTTAACCGCCACGTGGCCGTTAGTTTCCGGCGCCAGGGTCAGAATCATCTCTGCCGCATCAATGGCGGTGTTAAGCATCGGCTGGCCTTTCGCCGGGCCGTCCGCTTTGGTGTAGTTGAGCTTGCGCAGCAGATCCATCTCGCTCTGGGTATTCCAGGCGATGCCTTTACCGCCGTTGCCGATTTTCTCCATCAGCGGGCCGATAGAGGTAAAGCGTTCGTATGTCGCCGGATAATCGCGCTCGACGGTCAGAATATGCGGCGCGGTTTTCCCTGGAATCAGGTCGCATTCGCCTTTTTTCCAGTCCTTAACGTCCAGCGGCTGCGCCAGTTCGGCGGCGGAGTCGTGCTGGATAGGCAGCGTTACCACGTCGGTTTCCTGACCCAGATGACCCACGCACACTTCGGAGAACTTTTTCGCGATATCTTTGTAGATATCCCAGTCGCTTTTCGATTCCCAGGCCGGGTCGACGGCGGCAGACAGCGGATGAATAAACGGATGCATATCCGAGGTATTCATGTCGTCTTTTTCATACCAGGTAGCGGTCGGCAGCACGATGTCGGAGTAGAGGCAGGTACTCGACAGACGGAAGTCGAGGGTCACCACCAGATCCAGCTTGCCGTCGAGACCGTTATCTTTCCACTCCACTTCTTCCGGCTTCACGCCGCCCTGCTTGCCGAGATCTTTGCCCTGAATACCGTTTTCCGTACCCAGCAGGTACTTCAGCATGTACTCGTGGCCTTTACCCGAGGAGCCCAGCAGGTTGGAACGCCAGATAAACAGGTTGCGCGGATGGTTTTTACCGTTTTCCGGCTGCTCTGCGGCAAAGCGAATGGAACCCTCTTTCAGCGATTTGACGGTGTAATCGACCGGCGTCATGCCCGCTTTTTTTGCCGCTTGCGCAATACGCAGCGGGTTGGTGCCCAGCTGCGGCGCCGACGGAAGCCAGCCCATACGCTCGGCGCGCACGTTGAAATCAATCAGGTGGCCGCTGTAGCGGGATTTATCCGCTAACGGCGACAGCAGTTCCTGCGCGGTCACGGTTTCATAGCGCCACTGGCTGGAGTGGTTATAGAAGTACGATGTACTGTTCATATGTCGCGCAGGGCGCTGCCAGTCAAGAGCAAACGCCAGCGGCTGCCAGCCGGTCTGCGGACGCAGTTTTTCCTGGCCGACATAGTGCGCCCAGCCGCCGCCGCTCTGACCAACGCAGCCGCAGAAGATCAGCATATTGATAAGACCGCGATAGTTCATATCGAGGTGGAACCAGTGGTTCAGACCGGCGCCGACGATGATCATCGAACGGCCGTGGGTCTTATCGGCGTTATCGGCAAACTCCCGCGCGGTGCGGATAATATGCGCCCGGGAAACGCCGGTGATTTTCTCCGCCCATGCCGGGGTATACGCTTTGAGGTCATCGTAGCTGCTGGCGCAGTTTTCATCGCCGAGTCCGCGATCCAGGCCGTAGTTCGCCATGGTCAGGTCGTAGACGGTGGTGACCAGCACGGTAGAACCGTCGGCCTTCTGCAGGCGTTTTACCGGCAGTTTGTGCAGCAGCACGTTTTCCAGCTCGACTTTATTAAAGTGCTCGGTACCTTCGCCGCCAAAATAGGGGAAGCCGACGTTAGCGATATCGTCGTGGCCGCCCAGCAGGCTCAGGCGTAGCTCGACATCTTCGCCGGTTTTACCGTCGCGCTGTTCAAGATTCCATTTACCTTTGTCGCCCCAGCGGAAACCGATAGAACCGTTCGGTACGGTGATTTCGCCCTTCTCATCAAAGGCGACGGTTTTCCATTCCGGATTTGTTTCCTGACCTAATGCATCCACCAGATCAGCTGCGCGCAGCATGCGGCCTGCGGCGTAATAGCCATCGCGTTCTTCGAGCATCACCAGCATCGGCATGTCGGTGTAGCGGCGCACGTAATCGGTAAAGTACTGGCTTGGTTTGTCGAGGTGGAACTCGCGCAGCATGACGTGGCCCATCGCCAGCGCCATCGCCGCATCGGTACCCTGCTTCGGCGCCAGCCACAGATCGCAAAGCTTGGCGATTTCGGCGTAGTCAGGGGTGATAGCAACGGTTTTAGTGCCCTTATAGCGAACTTCGGTGAAGAAGTGGGCATCCGGGGTACGGGTCTGCGGTACGTTGGATCCCCAGGCAATGATATAGCTGGAGTTGTACCAGTCGGCAGATTCCGGTACGTCGGTCTGCTCGCCCCAGGTCTGCGGTGATGCAGGCGGCAGGTCGCAGTACCAGTCGTAGAAGCTCAGGCAGGTCCCGCCGATCAGCGACAGATAGCGCGCGCCGGAGGCATAGGAGACCATCGACATCGCCGGGATGGGCGAGAAGCCGGCTACGCGGTCCGGGCCGTAGGTTTTGACGGTATAGACGTTAGAGGCGGCAATCAGCTCGTTCACCTCTTGCCAGGATGAACGCACGAAACCGCCGCGGCCGCGCGCCTGCTTGAAGCTTTTCGCTTTATCAGTGTCTTCAATTATCGAGGCCCATGCGTCAACCGGATCGCTGTGCTGTACTTTCGCTTCACGCCACATTTTCATCAGGCGTTTGCGCATCAGCGGGTACTTCAGGCGATTAGCGCTGTAAAGATACCAGGAGTAGCTGGCGCCGCGCGGGCAGCCGCGAGGCTCGTGGTTTGGCATATCCGGACGGGTGCGCGGATAGTCGGTCTGCTGGGTTTCCCAGGTGACAAGACCATTTTTGACATAAATCTTCCAGCTGCATGAGCCGGTGCAGTTGACACCGTGGGTGGAGCGCACAATTTTGTCATGCTGCCAACGTTGACGGTATCCATCCTCCCAGTCCCGGTTGGTTTTTAGAAGCTGGCCGTGCCCATCGGCAAAGGTTTCACCCTTCTGTTTGAAGTAGCGAAACCGGTCCAGGAATTTACTCATCGGGTTTCTCCTGTGTGGAGCCTGACGGCTCTCTGATAAATCGACATTGCTGGATTTGCAGCGAAGGTAACGCTATGAAAGAGGGAGAGAATTGATAACGATCAAGACGATAGGGCTTATAAAAGCCGCTCCGGAAGCCTGATACCACCAAAGTAGTATTTATTTCTATTTTATATCTATATGATTTACATAGCAATTAAGCTAAAAAGCTTGCAAAGGCCAGGGTTTTGCCATTCGCCATGGTATTAAGGGGTAGATGCTTATGCCGCTATTTTATTTGTGACTCCGGACTGCTTTTAAAATAATCCTCAACGATTAGCATGTTGTAACTAAATAATAAATAAAAAAAGGGCGCAACGATATTTGCGCCCTTTGCAGAAACTCACCAGAAAATATTATTTCTGCTTGCGTCCGTAGATTGCCCAGGTAATCACCACGCAGGCGATATAGAACACCAGGAATACCTTCATTGCTCCGGCCGGCGAGCCGGTCAAATCCAGCGAGATACCAAACGCTTTTGGAATAAAGAAGCCGCCAATGGCGCCAATCGCTGAAATAAAGCCCAGCGCCGCCGCCGTATCGGTCGCCGCTTCACGCATGGCCTGCGCTTCGCTGCCGCCCTGCGCCTTGACGCGATCCATCGTCATTTTACGGAAGATAACCGAGATCATCTGGAAAGTAGACGCGCTCCCCAGACCAGCGGTCAGGAACAGCACCATAAATACCGCGAAGAAGGCAATAAAGTTACCGCCCTCGCCGTGGGTCGGCAGCGTCAGGAACAACAGGCCGCAGAAGATAGCCATGACCACAAAGTTCACCAGCGTCACGCGAGTCCCGCCGAGTCGGTCGGAGATCGCCCCGCCGGTCGAGCGTGCCAGTGCGCCGATAAACGGCCCGAAGAACGCATAGTGCAGAATCTGCACATCCGGGAACTGGGTCTTGGACAGCATGGCGAAGCCCGCCGAGAAGCCGATAAACGAGCCGAAGGTGGCAAGATAGAGCAGCGCCATAATCCACAGATGCGCGCGCTTCAGTACCGGCAGCTGCTCGCTCAGCGACGCCTTCGATGCCGACAGGTCGTTCATGAAGAACCACGCCGCCAGGGTGAAGATAATCAGGAACGGCACCCAGATCCACGCGGCGTTTTCCAGATATAGCATGGAACCATCCGGCTGTTCGCTGCCGGTACCGCCAAAGACGGCGAAAATAGACAGGGATACCACCAGAGGAGCAACCAGCTGCATCACGCTGACGCCCATATTACCGAGGCCGCCGTTGATACCCAGCGCGCCGCCCTGCTTCTGTTTCGGGAAGAAGAAGCTGATGTTAGCCATACTGGAAGCAAAGTTCGCCCCCGCAAAGCCGCACAGCAGAGAGATGATCACGAAAACGCTGAAAGGCGTAGAGGTATCCTGCACCGCGAAGCCTAACCATACGCAGGGTACGATCATGATCCCGGTACTGAACGCAGTCCAGCGACGACCGCCGAACAGCGGCACCATAAACGCGTAAGGCACGCGCAGCAGCGCGCCGGACAGCGCCGGGAGCGCGGTCAGCATAAACAACTGGTCGGTAGTAAACTGAAAGCCGACTTTATTGAGGTTGACGGCAACGGCGCTGAACAACATCCAGACGCAGAATGCCAGTAAAAGACACGGAACGGAGATCCACAGATTGCGGCTGGCGACGCGATGACCGCGCTGCTGCCAGAATTCAGGATCTTCAGGACGCCAGTCGCTAATGACTGAGCTGTTAGTCTTCTCCGGGATTGAAGAGTGACTCATAGACACCTCTGATGATTCATATTAACCCTGGCTACCTTATGGGTTACAGGCGGCGGTAAGTTGATATAAATCAAAGGAAAAGTTGGCGCTAATTTGGCTAAAAAAAATTCATCACCCGAAGTGAGTAGCTATTTCTGTGCAAAAAAGTGTGGTTTTTCACGCCAGTGCCGGGATTACCTCAACGCCTGCCACCAGCTCATCGCAGGCTGACAATTAAGGGGTAATCCTTTGGGGGTATGGGTATACTCCAGGGGATGTCCGAGAATAAGCGCCACTCCCGGATAATTTGCCGGTCAGGAGCCCCATATCCCATGTTGAAACGACTTTTTACGCCGCTGACGCTGGTTAATCAACTCGCGCTGATCGTTCTGTTGGCCACGATCATCGGCGTCGCCGGAATGGCGATCTCTTCCCGCCTGGTGCATGGCGTTCAGGGCAGCGCGCATGCCATTAATAAAGCCGGTTCGCTGCGCATGCAGAGCTATCGCCTGCTGGCGGCGATACCGCTGACCGACAGCGATCAAAAGCTGCTGGATGAAATGACGGCAACCGTCTTTAGCCCGGAACTGCAGTACGCCGCTCGCCATGACGATCAGCAGCGGCAGCTCCAGGCGCTGCAGCACTACTGGCAGCTGGAGCTGGCGCCGGGAATGCGCAAAGCGCAAAATCAGGCCTCGGTCGCGACGGATGTCGCCGGCTTTGTCGACCGCATTGACCAGCTGGTTACCGCTTTCGATCACACCACCGAGGAGCGGATTAAACACGTTGTCTGGATCCAGCGCATCATGGCCGTGGGGATGGCGCTGCTGCTGGTATTTACCATCGTCTGGCTGCGCGCCCGCCTGTTACGTCCGTGGAAACAGCTGCTCGGTATGGCCCGAGCGGTGAGCCGACGTGATTTCACCCAGCGGGCGCAGATTAGCGGGCGCAACGAGATGGCGACGCTCGGCATGGCGCTGAACAACATGTCCAAAGAGCTGGCGGAGAGCTATTCGGTGCTTGAACGCCGGGTGCAGGAAAAAACCGCCGGCCTGGAGCAAAAAAACGAGATCCTCGCCTTTCTGTGGCAGGCCAACCGCCGCCTGCACTCGAACGCACCGCTCTGTGAACGCATTTCACCCGTTCTTAATGGTTTACAGGGACTGACCCTGCTGCGCGATATTGAAGTTCGCGTCTACGACCTTGAAGACGAAGACAACCATCAGGAGTTTTCCTGCCACTCCGATATTCAGTGCGACGACAGGGGCTGTTATCTTTGTCCCCGCGACCTGCCTCCGCTGCCTGATACCGGCACCACTTTAAAATGGCGGCTGTCGGATGCCCATAATCAGTACGGTATTTTACTGGCCACCCTGCCCGCCGGGCGTCATCTGAGCCACGATCAGCAGCAGCTGGTTGACACGCTGGTGGAACAACTTACCGGCACCCTCGCTCTCGATCGTCATCAGGAGCGCCAGCAGCAGCTAATCGTCATGGAGGAGCGCGCCACTATCGCCCGCGAGCTCCACGACTCCATCGCCCAGTCGCTCTCCTGTATGAAAATGCAGGTTAGCTGCCTGCAAATGCAGGGCGATGACCTGCCGGAAGCGAGCCGCCAGCTGCTGGGGCAAATCCGTAATGAACTGAATACCTCCTGGGCTCAGCTGCGCGAACTGCTGACGACCTTCCGGCTACAGCTCACCGAGCCGGGACTACGTCCGGCGCTGGAGGCCAGCTGCCAGGAATACAGCGCCCACTTCGGTTTTACGGTACGCCTGGACTATCAGCTGCCGCCGCGTTTTGTGCCGTCGCATCAGGCCATCCATCTGCTGCAAATCGCCCGGGAAGCGCTCAGCAACGCGCTGAAGCACGCCAATGCCACCGATGTCAGCGTTACCGTGGCGTTGCGGGACAATCAGGTCCGTCTGACGGTGGCCGATAACGGTCGCGGCGTACCGGACCATGCGGAGCGCAGCAACCACTACGGCCTGATTATCATGCGCGATCGCGCTCAGAGCCTGCGCGGGGACTGCCAGGTTCGGCGCCGGGAAACCGGCGGTACCGAAGTGGTGGTCACTTTTATCCCTGAAAAATCGTTTTCAATCCAATAAGGAGAACTCCATGAGTCAACAGGAACGGGCAACCATCCTTCTCATCGACGATCACCCGATGCTGCGCACCGGCGTCAAACAGCTGATCAGCATGGCCCCGGATATCCAGGTTATCGGCGAAGCCAGCAACGGCGAGCAAGGTATTGCGATGGCGGAATCATTGGATCCTGATTTGATTCTGCTGGATCTCAATATGCCGGGCATGAACGGTCTGGAAACGCTCGACAAGCTGCGCGAGAAGTCGCTGTCCGGCCGCGTGGTGGTGTTTAGCGTCTCCAATCATGAAGAAGACGTGGTGACCGCGCTGAAACGCGGCGCCGACGGCTACCTGCTGAAGGATATGGAGCCGGAAGATTTGCTGAAAGCGCTACAGCAGGCGGCGGCAGGCGAAATGGTGCTCAGCGAAGCGTTAACCCCGGTGCTGGCTGCCAGCCTGCGCGCTAATCGCGCTACCTCAGACCGCGACATCAGCCAGCTAACCCCGCGCGAGCGCGATATTCTCAAGCTGATTGCCCAGGGCCTGCCGAACAAAATGATCGCCCGCCGTCTGGATATCACCGAAAGTACCGTTAAAGTGCACGTCAAACATATGTTGAAGAAAATGAAGCTGAAATCGCGCGTGGAAGCGGCGGTTTGGGTCCATCAGGAGCGCGTATTCTAGGGCAGATGCTGCCACGAAACGCCATCGGCCGGTACGCGTACCAACGGCTCAGTCAGCGCCAGTGCGATCTCATTGGATGAGACGCGCTGACCCGTTTTATCCTCCACCACCAGCGAAAGATGCCAGCGGTTGCTTGCCCCGGCTTCGCTGTTCCAGCGCGGCATAATCACGGTCCAGCCGTCCGTACTGTTGGCCTCTATCGGCGAGGTCAGGCTCAGCGCCTGGGTATCGCCCTGCCAGCTTAGCGACTTAATTCCGTGCAGGCTACGAATCTGTAGTTTCAGCTGCACCGTCTCCCCGGGCTGAAGATCCCAGGGCGGCGTCGCCAGATAAACCGACAGCGTTTTGCGCTGGCGATATTCAACCACCGGCAGATTATCGCGTTCCGGGCTATCGTAGCGGCTGCCGCGAAGCGATCGGCTAACGGCGACTTCATCGGCCGCCAGCTGCTGTTTCAGAGGAACGCCAAAACGATAGTTCAGCTTTAACCCAATATCGTTTTGGCTGACGCCGCTCTCGCCCTGCTTATGTTTGGCGGTCACCGTGACCAGCGGAACGGGGGTGTAATTCAGCCCCACCGACACCGCGACCGGATTGTGATAGCCGGTGCCCGAATGGAACAGGTCAACGCTATCGCCGAAGTACTGCTCCACGCTCACGCTGGTATTAATGTGCTGATAAAACGGCAGCCGCGCCTGAGCGGTCACATCGTAGCCGCTCGCCATACGCTGCTGCTGAGTCAGGCTACTCCCCTGCTGCCAGCCGCCGAGCGGCTGGTAGTAGTTAGCCGACAGGCGCAGCGATTCGCCCCAGGCTTCAGCCCCGACGCTGCCGCGCGCCATGCGCTCATCAAGCACTTTATCGTAGAAGGAGTTGTAGCCCAGCAGCCAGGAGCCCATCCGCCAGCGCTGGCCGAGGCCGACGTTGCCGACCAGACCGTTATCCCGCTGGGTGACCGAGTACTGGTTCCAGGTGAGATAGTCGCCGTTATCCTGCAGAGGAACAAACCAGCTCCCCTTGCTGCCGGTAAAATTGCCCTCTTTATCGACCAGCAAATCGACGTTGGCGTTGCCCCACGGCGAAAGCCAGCTTTCCAGCTGGTGGCTGACTTCGTTGCCCAGCCGGCTCATGGCAAATACACGCGCCTGTTCGCCGGTTGTCAGCCCATTATCGCTCATGCTGGCTTCGCCAAATTTTTTCGCCATCTCGGCAAAATGTTTTGCGTCGTCATCGACCTGCGGCGCCAGGCCAAGGTCGGGTAAGCTTTCAGGGCCTCTGGAAAAGGCCTGAGTATCCTGCAGCGCGCGGGCGGGAGCGCCTGTCAGCAGCAGGAGAAGCGGTAAATAAGGGGTTATACGGAACGACAAGGAGCTCAAATCGGTTACGTCTACTCATAAAGTGATGGCGGCAAAAGTTAAGTTTATCGTTTTTTACCCGCCCTGGCAGCCTCCCGCACGATTCCAGGAATATACCGAATATCAGGCCTGCGCCAGCTTCGCCGCCAGCAGCGCCTTAAGTTCCGGGATACAAGAGCCGCAGTTGGTGCCGCATTTGAGCTTTGCTCCCAGTGCGGCGGGCGTACGGCAGCCAGTGGCAATCGCTTCGTCTATCGCCCGTTCGCCCACGCTAAAGCAGCTACAGATAATGCGTCCGCGCGGTACCTCATCGCTACCCTTTCTGCCGCTCAATAATGCGTGACGCTGGGTAGCATTCGGCGGAGGGCTGCGAAACGCGGCGCTAATCCACTCGGCATCCACGCGCGGTTCGTTGACATCGCTCCACCAGCCGAGCATCAGCTCTTCCCCCTGCCACGCCAGCAGGTTCCAGATGCTACCGCCTTTGGCTGTCTGTAGTTGCCACCCTTTTCGCTGGCACCACTCAATAAGCCACTCGCGGGAGGCGATATCCCCCGCCAGCGAAAGATGAATGATTCCCTGCGCTGCCCGCCGCCGCCAGTGTAGTGAAGCGGGTAGCGACACCGACAAGCGAGAAAAAAGCTCGCCTTTCCACGCTGGTAGCCAGGCAGCTATCGCCACTGCCGCCTGTTTACTTTCCGGCTGCCCGGAGTGCGGGTCAGTGACTGCAGACAGCAGGTTATTCACCCGTCCCTGGCGAGCAAACTGATCATTCCAGTGCATCGGCACAAACAGCGACCCGGGACGCTGGCCATTGCTGACAATCACTTTTGCTACCATCACCCCATTCGGTGAGCGCACCCGCGCCAGTTCGCCTTCCAGCAGCTGATAGCGCGTCGCGTCCGCTGGCGCGACTTCCACCACCGGCTCGTTAATATGCTGCATCAGACGCGGCACCGCGCCGGTGCGGGTCATGGTGTGCCACTGATCGCGGATCCGCCCGCTGTTGAGGATCAGTGGATAGAACGCATCGGTGGTCGCCCGGGTAGGTTGCGGCGCGACCGGCACCATCCGCAGTTTACCGTCGCGATGCCAGCCCTTATGCACACTCCAGGCTGCTTCACTGCGGCTCACCGGCCAGCGCACCGGTTCCAGCGCCTCCCACGCTTTGCGGCTGAGATCCGCCAGTCCGCCGATATCAAATGCCCGCTGGCCATCATTTTCATATCCTGAAAGCGCGGCGTGTTCGCTGAACACCTCGTGCGGGTGCTGCCAGGCAAAAGCGGAGCCGAAGCCCAGCGCCTGGGCCACGCGGGCGACGATCCACCAGTCGGCTCTGGCCTCCCCCGGTGGCGCCATGAAAGCGCGCTGGCGCGAGATCCTTCGTTCGGAGTTGGTTACCGTGCCGCTCTTCTCTCCCCACGCCAGCGCGGGAAAGCGGATATGGGCAAAGCGTCCGGTATCGGTAGCGGCGGCGACGTCGGACACGATGACCAGCGGACAGGCCGCCAGCGCTTTGCTTACCGCATGGCTGTCCGGCAGCGACACTACCGGGTTGGTGCCCATAATCCACACCGCTTTCACCTCGCCGCGGCCAATGGCGGCGAACAAATCCACCGCCGCCAGCCCCGGCGTTTGCGCCAGACGTTCGGTCCCCCAGAAGCGCGCCAGACGCCGTAAATCGTCGGTTTCAAAGTTCATATGCGACGCCAGCATGGTCGCCAGTCCGCCCACCTCGCGTCCGCCCATGGCGTTAGGTTGTCCGGTCAGCGAAAAAGGCCCGCAGCCCGGACGCCCATATTTACCGCTCGCCAGGTGAACGTTAATGATAGCGTTACATTTATCGCTGCCGCTGGCGGACTGGTTAATCCCCATGGTATAGAGCGTGATGGCGCGGGGAGCGGCGATAAACTCGCTGTAGAAATCGGCGATCTGCTGTCGCGGCAGGCCGCAGAACTGCGCGACGTGGTTGATATCCCAGTCCTGCGCGATGGCCAGCGCCTGCGGCGCATCGCTAAAATCGCCGCAGATGTCGTCGCGGGCGGCAATGGCGTTCAACAGGCCGACAAATAGCCCGCCGTCGCTGCCGGGAGCCAGCGCCAGATGCCGGTCCGCAATATCGCAGGTGGCGGTCCGACGCGGATCAATGACCACCACCCGCATTTGCGGATTGTCGCGCTTCGCCTGCGCCAGCCGCTGATAGAGTACCGGATGCGCCCAGGCGGCGTTCGACCCGACCAGCACCACCAGATCGCTGTTTTCCACGTCCTCATAGCTGCACGGCACCACATCAGCGCCCAGCGCCCGTTTATAGCCGGTGACCGCTGAAGACATGCACAGCCGCGAATTAGTATCGATATTTGCCGCGCCGATAAACCCCTTCATCAGCTTATTGGCCACGTAGTAATCCTCGGTCAGCAGCTGGCCGGAGGCATAAAACGCCACCGCTTGCGGCCCGTGCTCGTCGATAATCTCCCGCAGACGCGAACCCGCCGCTGCCAGCGCCTGGGCCCAGGTCGCGCGACCGCCATCGACTTCCGGGAAGAGCAATCTTCCCGTCAGCCCGACGGTTTCGCCCAGCGCCGCCCCCTTCACGCACAGGCGGCCAAAGTTTGCCGGATGTTGTTCATCCCCGCGTACGGTAACCTGGCCGTCGGCATTCAGGCTGGCGATAATGCCGCAGCCGACCCCGCAATAGGGGCAAGTGGTCCTGGTTTCATTCATCACGAGGCCTCCGCGCGCGCCAGCAGCTGCTGGTTGCCAACCCATACTTTACCGTTCTCCACTTTTACCGGCCATGCGCGTACCGCCATTTCGCCGTCGTCGCACTGGCGGCCATCGCGCAGGCGAATACGCTGCTTATACAGAGGCGAAATCACGATCGGTTCACCGCCCGCATCGCCCAGCAGGCCGCGCGAAAGAACGTTGGCCTCGCTGCCCGGTTCAAGATTATCGAGGGCATATACCTGATCGCCAAAGCGGAACAGCGCAATCTGCCGCTCGCCGAGCCGCGCGCCAATCCCCGCCTGCTGCGGGATGGCGTCGAGATCGCAAATGGCCTGCCACGGGCGGGACGGCAGCGCCGGTTCGGCCTGCGCCGCGAACGGGGCCAGCTGCGGCTGGCCGCGCAGGGTTTGCCGCTGCACCGCTTCGTCCGGCTCATCGCTGTTCACGTAGGAGCGGAACAGCGCCAGCCGCTGCGGATCGTTAAGGGTGGTTTGCCATTCGCACTGGTAGCTCTCGACCACCCGCGCCATCTCCTGCTCCAGCTCTTCGCCGATGCCAAGGCTGTCTTCGAGGATAACCGCGCGCAGATAGTCGACGCCTCCCTCAAGATTATCCATCCAGGTACTGGTACGCTGCAGACGGTCGGCGGTACGAATATAGAACATCAGCAGCCGGTCGATACTGCGGATAAGGGTGGCTTCATCCAGATCGCTGGCGAACAGGTCGGCATGGCGCGGCTTCATACCGCCGTTGCCGCAAACGTACAGATTCCAGCCCTTCTCCGTAGCGATGACGCCAATATCCTTGCCCTGGGCCTCCGCGCATTCGCGGGTACAGCCGGAGACCGCCATTTTAATTTTGTGCGGCGCGCGCAGCCCCTTATAGCGATGTTCGAGGGTTACCGCCAGGCCGGTGGAATCCTGGACGCCATAGCGGCACCAGGTTGAACCCACGCAGGATTTCACCGTCCGCAGGGATTTGCCGTAGGCGTGGCCGGTTTCAAATCCCGCCTCGGCCAGCTCGCGCCAGATTGCCGGGAGCTGCTCCAGGCGCGCGCCGAACAGATCGATACGCTGGCCGCCGGTCACTTTACTGTACAGCTGATAGCGTTTGGCGATCTGGCCGATCGCAATCAGCCCGTCCGGCGTCACCTCTCCCGCCGCCATACGCGGCACCACCGAATAGGTGCCATCTTTCTGAATATTGGCGAAGTAGCGGTCGTTAGTGTCCTGAAGAGGCAAATGCGCCGGCTTCAGCAGATATTCATTCCAGCAGGAGGCCAGCACCGAGGCCGCCAGAGGTTTACAGATCTCACAGCCGTGACCGCGTCCATAGCGGGTAATAAGCTGTTCGAAGGTGCGAATATGGTTGACGCGTACCAGGTGATAGATCTCCTGCCGCGACCACGCAAAATGCTCGCAGATATCCTTTTTGACTTCAACGCCCTGCTCGGCAAGCTGATATTCCATCACCTGTTTTACCAGCGCGCTACAGCCGCCGCAGCCGGTCGCCGCTTTGGTGCAGCTTTTTATCGCCGCCATATCGCCCGCGCCGCCGTTCACCGCCTGGCAGATATCGCCTTTGCTGACGTTGTGACAGGAGCAAATCTGCGCGCTGTCCGGCAACGCCGCCACGCCGAGCGCTTTTGGCGCGCTGCCCTCCAGCGCCGGAAGGATCAGGCTTTCCGGGTGATTGGGTAAAGCCATACCGTTAAGCATCATCTGTAGCAGCGTGGCATAGTCGCTGGCATCCCCGACCAGCACCCCGCCGAGCAGTTTGTTGCCCTCCGCGCTGACTACAATTTTTTTGTAGATCTGCTGCGGCCCATCGGTCCACTGATAGCTCTGACAGCCCGGGGTGCGCCCCTGGGCGTCGCCGAACGAGGCGACATCAACGCCCAGCAGCTTCAGCTTAGTGCTCATATCCGCGCCGCTAAAGCAGCCTTCCTCGCCCGCCAGGGTAGCCGCTGCGGCGCGCGCCATCTGATAGCCAGGCGCCACCAGACCATAAATTTTGTTCTCCCACAGGGCACATTCGCCGATTGCCAGCACCTCCGGGTCGGAGGTACGACACTGGTTGTCGATACAAATCCCGCCGCGTTCGCCCACTTCCAGCCCGCCGCTGCGCGCCAGCCCGTCCTGCGGGCGAATACCGGCGGAGAACACCAGCATATCGGCCGCCAGCGAGCTACCGTCGGCAAAGTTCAGCTGTAGCCCCTGTTCGTTGCGAACAATCTCCGTCGTCGCCTTGCTGGTATGCACCCCGACGCCCAGTTGACTGATTTTTTCTCGCAGCATTACCGCGCCGCCGTTGTCCAGCTGCACCGCCATCAGGTTCGGCGCAAACTCGACAACGTGAGTTTCCAGCCCCAATTGCTTCAGCGCGTTGGCCGCTTCCAGCCCGAGCAGCCCGCCGCCGATAACCACACCCCGTCGGGCGGTTGCGGCGCGGGCGGCAATCTGGTCGAGGTCGTCAAGCGTACGATAAACAAAACAGCCCTCGAGATGATGACCCGACACCGGCGGAACAAACGGGTAAGACCCCGTCGCCAGCACCAGCTTATCCCAGTGGGTTTCGTGGCCGAAGGCATCGCGCACCACCCGCGCTTCGCGGTCGATGCTGGCGACCGATTCGCTCAGGCGCAGCTCAATACCGTGCTGAGCGAAAAAATCGCCCTCAACCAGCGACAGCGATTCTGCGCTGCGTCCGGTGAAATATTCAGTCAGATGAACCCGGTCGTAGGCGGCATAGCGTTCCTCGCAGAACACCACAATCCGATACCGTTGATGAAGGCGACGGTCGACGCATTGCTCAAGAAAATGGTGGCCGACCATACCGTGTCCGACCAGCACTAAAACAGGTTTTGTCATCATAATTTTTCCCGCAGCGCGCGGCTGCATCGTTGAAGAGGGATCGAAGAGCCACTCTGCCGGCGCCGGGGCATCCGCCCCCAGCAGAGCGGTGAGGGGCGCAGCGCTGCTGCAATCGCCCAGCAGCAGTACGCCGCGCAGCTTACCGTCGCGCAGCAGCAGGCGCCGGTAGTGGCGGTCCAGCGGGTCCCAGCTGATACAGCTTTCATCCTGTTCTGCGGCCCGCAGCTCGCCCGCGCTGAACAACTCGATACCGCTGACCTTCAGACGAGTGCCGCTATCCTGCCAGCAAAAATCTTCGCCTGGGGTAGCGCACAGGCGGGCAGCCAGCACCTCCGCCTGGCGCAGGCATGGCGCCACCAGCCCCCAGGTCCGACCGTCGATTTCACAGCACTCCCCGATGGCGCTGACGCCCGGCTGCGCGGTTGCCAGCTGGCGGTCAACGAGGATTCCGCGGGCGCAGGCCAGCCCGCTGCGCTCGGCCAGCCGTTTGTTCGGCTGCACGCCGGTCGCCAGCACCACCCGCGAGGCGGCAAACGCGCGGCCGTCCTCCAGCCGCACCTGATGTGCATCAATAGCGGCGATACGGCTCTCCATCACGCAGCGAATCCCGCGCTCGGCAAGCAGCATTTGCAGCTGCTCGCCGGCAAAAGCATCGATTTGCTGCTCCATCAGCCCGCTTCCGCGATGAAGTAAAGTGACACTGTCACCATAACGCCGCAGCGCCGCGGCGGCCTCTACGCCGAGTACGCCACCGCCGATAACCACCGCCGGGCCGTCGATGGCCAGGATGCCCTCGACGTCCGCCAGAGTGCGGAAAGCAAAAACGTGCGGCTGCGTAATGCCCGGTAACGGCGGCACAAACGGTAGCGAGCCTGTGGCGAACACCAGTTCATCCCAGCTAACTACCCCTGCGGTGGTTTGCAGCGTACGGGCATGAATATCCACCGCCGTAACCGTCTCGCCGGCGCGTACCTTAACGTTATGCCGTTGATACCACGTCTCGGGCAGCAGTCTCGTCTCGCCTGCTGTTTTCTCTGCGCCCAGCACAGGCGACAGCTGAATGCGGTTATAGGCCTGGCCGGGTTCATCGCCGATAATGGTGATGCTAAACCGCTGCGCATCCCGTTCTACCAATGCCTGCGCCAGGCGCGTGGCCGCCATACCGTTACCAATAATCACCAGTTGCCGCGTCATCGCCGCCCCCTATGCCGCTTTCGGCTGTTTTTCATAGAGGAAGTGCAGGATCTGCTGACGCAGATGGTGATAACGGCTATCGTCCGCCAGCTGCACGCGATTGCGCGGGCGCGGCAGGTTAACATCGAGGATCTCCCCGACCGTCGCCGCCGGACCATTGGTCATCATCAGCACCCGGTCGGAAAGCAGCACCGCTTCATCAACATCATGGGTAATCATCACGATGGTAGTATTCAGCGACTGCTGAATCTGCATCACCGCGTCCTGTAAATGCGCCCGCGTCAGGGCATCAAGGGCGCCAAAGGGTTCATCCAGCAGCAGCACTTTCGGCTTCATCGCCAGCGCCCGGGCAATGCCAACGCGCTGCTTCATACCGCCGGATATTTCTCCCGGACGCTTGTGCAGGGCGTGCCCCATCTGGACCCGTTCGAGGTTGTGCTCAATCCACTCTTTGCGCTCGCCTTTGCTCATGCTGCGGCGGAAGACCTGATCCACCGCCAGCGCAACGTTATCGAAGCAGGTCAGCCACGGCAGCAGAGAGTGGTTCTGAAACACCACCGCGCGTTCCGGGCCCGGCCCGGCGATTTCACGGTTATCACACAGCAGGCCGCCCTCCGTCGGCAAGGTAATCCCGGCAATCAGATTCAGCAGAGTTGACTTACCGCACCCTGAGTGACCAATCAGGCTGATGGTCTCCCCCTCGTAAATATCGAATGAGACATTCTGCAGTGCGAGGAATTCGCCGCTGGTGGTATTGAAACGCTGGCTGACGCCCTGGACCTGAATGAGTGGTTTCATCTGCGACTCCTTATTTATCCTGCCAGCTAAAACGACGGGCGAGCAGCATCAGCCCCTGTTCCAGCAGCAACCCGACCACGCCGATAATGACGATGGCAATGATGATGTTTTCAACGTTGAGGTTGTTCCACTCGTTCCAGATCCAGAAGCCGATCCCTACGCCGCCGGTGAGCATTTCGGCGGCGACGATCACCAGCCAGGCGATACCAATCGAGAGACGAACCCCGGTCAGCACCGCGGGTAAGACCGCCGGAAAGAGGATCTTGCGCATCACCGTCCACTCGGAAAGCTGCAGCACGCGGGCCACGTTGAGGTAGTCCTCAGGAATACGCCGCACGCCCTCGGCGGTGTTAATAACCATCGGCCAGATCGAGCAGATAAAAATGGTCCAGCTCGAGGCCGGTTCCGCCTTCTGGAACAGCAGCAGGCCAATAGGCAGCCAGGCCAGCGGGCTGACCGGGCGCAGCAGCGCAATCAACGGGTTAAACATCCGGGCGAAGAATGGCGAACGACCGATCAGAAAGCCCAGAGGAATGCCCGCCAGCGCGGCAAGGCCAAACCCCACCGCCACGCGCTGCAGCGACGCCAGCACGTTCCAGCCGATCCCCATATCGTTCGGCCCGTCCTGATAAAACGGATCGGCAAAAAGGGTCAACGCGGAATCCAGCGTGCTGAGCGGCGTCGGGAAACCTTTGCTGTTTATTGCTGCCAGCTGCCAGCCCAACAGCAGCAATCCCAGCCCGAGCAGCGGCGGCAGCAGACGTTGGGTAGCATCGCGCAGCCAGCGGCTGAACGGAGGCGTGGTTTTGCGAACCTGCAGCGGCGGCAGGGTGATCACTTCGCCGGGCGCCTTTCCAGCGCTGGCCTGCGGTTGAGTTTTATATGCGTGTTTCATCTCATGCCCCTTTACGTTGAATCGCGAAACTGCTGGCATAGCCTTCCGGGTCGGCCCCATTCCAGACCTTGCCGTCGAGCAATGTGCTGCTGCGCATCGGCTGCTTCGGCGCGCCGATCCCGCCGACAGCCAGCGCCGCCTCTTTCCAGACGTCAATGCGATTAATGCGCTGCGCCACCGCCTGATAATCCGGCGACGCCTTCAACAATCCCCAGCGGCGGAACTGGGTCAAAAACCACATGCCGTCCGAGAGCCATGGAAAGCTCACCTCCCCCTGTTCGTAGAAGCGCATCGGGTGCGCATCCTGCCAGCGGCGACCGATACCATTGTCGTATGCGCCGAGCATGCGCCCGGTGAGGTACTGCTCTTTCGTGTTCAGCCACGCGCGTCTGGCGAGTATCCGCGCCGTTTCGCGAGTATTCTCCACGGAAGCATCAATCCAGCGTTGGGCCTCCATCAGCGCCGCCACCAACGCCCGAGCCGTATTCGGGTTACGCTCAACCCATTCGCTGCGGGTGCCGAGAATTTTTTCCGGATGTTCCGGCCAGATATCCTGAGAAGTGGCGACGGTGAAGCCGATGCGATCGTTAATGGCGCGCGCGTTCCACGGCTCGCCGACACAAAAACCGCTCATATTGCCGATACGCATGTTCATCACCATCTGCGGCGGCGGCACAACGACGGTGCGGATATCGTCGAAAGGGTTAATTCCACCGCTCGCCAGCCAGTAATAGAGCCACATCGCGTGGGTGCCGGTTGGAAAGGTATGGGCGAAGGTGTAGCTGCCCGGCGCCTGCTGGTCGATCCGTTTTTTCAGTCCGCCCAGGTCGGTGACGCCCTTCTCCTGCAGCTCGCTGGAGAGCGTAATCGCCTGCCCGTTGCGGTTAAGAGTCATCAGATTGGCCATCGCCTGGGGTTTACTGGCGATCCCCAGCTCAAGGCCGTAGAGCATGCCGTACAGAATGTGCGCGGCGTCCAGCTCTCCGGCAACCAGCTTGTCGCGCACTGCCGCCCAGCTGGCCTCCTTGCTCGGGACGAGGGTGATGCCGTACTTTTTATCGAATCCCTTTAGGGAAGCGATGGCTAAGGGGGCACAGTCGGTCAGCGGAATAAAACCCACCCGCACGGTGGTCTGTTCCGGCTTATCCGTCCCCGCCGCCCATGCCGCCTGCATCATGCCGGGCAGCAGCATCGCGCCGCCTAGCGCCGCCCCCGTCTGTAATAAACGCCGTCGTGAAATTGAAAACGTATCGCCCATATCTGCTCCAGAAACGCGCAAAAAAAAGCGCCCGGCGGTGCTTACGCACCGCAGGACGCCTTTATCCATGGACATACGCACCGCCATTGGCCCGCTGCCCAAAACATTATTCACTCATTTTTTCTAATGCAAAGCAGATGCCAGATTTGCAGAAGGCCATATTGTGCGCTTTTGCTTAGCCAGCGGCCTTGCTATACGCAAAACGCTGCACCGTCGGCTGGCAATAAATGCTCGCTAATCGTGCAACTACTCCTTTGGGGTTGTCTGCCAGAGTGATTTTACCGTTAGCAGCGCACGGGCTATCTCCACCATCCGCTGGTTCTTATCCATCGCCATTTTTCGCAGCGTCTGCCAGGCCTGTTCCTCCGGCATCCCCTGATGGGTCATCAGCACGCTTTTCGCCTTCTCAATCAGTTTGCGCTCTTCAAGGGCTTCCTTTAACGATGCAAGCTGGCAGGAGAGTTGCTGAAGCTCAAGGGCCTGCTGGCGTACCAGCGGCAGCAGCTGTTTGTCCAGCCGCAGGGCGATACTGTCCTCAGCCTCATCCCAGTTTGCGGGCGGCAACTGCATGCTCTGCTCTTCGCCTTCCAGCAGGGCGGCGGTGGCGTTGAGCAGGTCGACGATCAGCCGCTCTTCCACGCCACGGAGCTGCTCAAGGCGCTGGGTCTGTGCGTAAAACCAGCGGAGCGCCGTTTCTCCCTCGTCTACTGGAGGCTGGCGGGTACAGGCAACCCGCCGCAGCTGTTCAATCTCCAGGCTGGCCAGGCACTGGCTGGCAAACAGAGTGGTGAGGGGCGGATAGCTTAAGGCCTGAAAACTATCGAAACAGGGCTGCTGACCATCAATGCGGTCCACCAGTTGTTGACGCAGTTCATCGCTGAACTGCCCGCGGGCAAAGCCTAGCGCGCCCAGCGCACGTTCCTGTCCGGCCAGCTCTTTTCCCTGCATAAAGCTATAGAGCGCTACCATACGTCCAGCGATTTGCGGGTCGTCGATACTGTCATTGAGCTGCGGAACAATATTCAACAGATGGCGAATAATACGACTAAACTGCCCGGTCGCCTCTTCGGCAGGAATGTTCCGGGCGCGCACGCGTTGGCGCAGCGCCGCAAGCTGCGTCAAATACCACGCCGCGCAGGCAATGCGCCAGCAGAGCGCGCTGCTGGCGGCATCACGGGCGGGTTCCAGCGCGGCGTTGAAACGTGTGAATTGCTCATCGACCAGCGCCGCTGCCGCCCGGCACTCCGCCGAGTACAGTCTGCCGCCCGAGCACAGCCAGATATTCGACGCGCCGCGTTCGCACTGCAGCATATGCACCAGCGAACTTATCTCTCCTGCCAGCGACCCCAGCTGCGACAGCTGACGTAGCTGCTGTTTCTGGCGTCGCCGCGCGCGCGCAAACCAGTCGACCACCTCAGGCCTAATGCCAGCCGTATTATTCATACCCCTCTCCCGGGTTAACGCTTTATACTTCAGCCAAGCAATAACCGTGCCTTATAGAAGGAGTCCTTATGCAACGTATTGTGATTATCGCTAACGGTGCCGCCTACGGCAGCGAATCTCTGTTCAACAGCCTGCGTCTGGCGATCGCCCTGCGCGAGCAGCAGTCCGACCTTGAACTCAAACTGTTTTTAATGTCCGATGCGGTCACCGCCGGCCTGCGCGGGCAGAAGCCAGCGGAAGGCTACAATATTCAGCAGATGCTGGAGATCCTCACCGCGCAAAATGTGCCGGTGAAGCTGTGTAAAACCTGTACCGATGGCCGGGGGATCAGCGCGCTGCCGCTGATTGATGGCGTGGAGATTGGCACCCTCGTTGAGCTGGCGCAGTGGACGCTGGCGGCGGATAAAGTCCTGACCTTCTAAAAATCCCCGCGCTCACGGGATTAAATATTAAGCTGGCGGCGTTTACTAATCGAAAACAATGCCAGCTGAAAGCTTTCAGGCACAACGTCATTTTTGTTTAATCTTTATTCTTTTTTTTGATCAAAATCAGCATCCGCATCCCTCCCCTTTGGTGTTATGCACAGAGCAAAGTGTGAACAATATCACGCGGGTTAATGGGCTGGCAGGATGCTGTAGACAGAAACGGGGTTAAGATTAAATGGCAATGGTAAAAGCAAGTTTGACGTTGTTTGGCGGTGACACATTGGTGGTGCGTTGTTCTGAACGCTGCCATATTCACCTGATGAGTGCCAAAGTGCCTGGCGATAGTCACGCTGATGTTCTGAGCGTACAGGACAGAGATAGCGCGTATCTGACCGTGCCTTACAGCGGCACCTGGAACGTTCTCATCGACAGCCACAGCCAGTCGCTGGAACACTCTATCAGCTACGTTCCCGCCTGATAGCAAACGCCCGGGTCTCCCCGGGCGATTCATTCTTACGCCAGCCCCGGCTGGCTATTCTCACCAAGCAGATGACGTACCTTACCGACTAAATCGTCGAGGCAAGCGTCGTGCATGCCGAGTTTGCGCAACTCCTGATCGAGCGCGAACAGATACTGAGCGTTGGTGCCAAGCGGCCCGCTGGCGCGCGCTATCAGCGGCGCAATCACCTGCGCGCTGGTGTCCGCCTCAAACAGCGGATGTCGCGGGTCCATAATAAAGACCAGCGCATTGACGGTGCGACCATCGTCAAGCTCCAGCTTACACCAGGTCGGCAGGTAGCAGCCGGTGATCATCTCCCGCTTCCACAGCAGCGTCAGCTCTTCTTCCAGCGATTCATCGGGCAGGCGGTAGGCGACGCCGGTCGTGCGCCCACCTTCTTTCAGCGCCAGCATGCGGCCCGGCTGCATGGCGCTACCGCGCCCGGCGGTGAGCCGCAAACAGAACGCGCGGTGCCAGCCCGGTAGCGTACCGGTACAGGATTCGCGATATTCCAGCGCCGGGTTCCACATTAGCGAACCGTAACCAAAGATCCACACCGAGCCGTCATCCGGACGACAGGCCAGGGTCGCCGCCAAAGAGGCGGCCCGTTGTTCTGCCGACCAGAGAAGCGATTCCTCAATAGCGCCAAACGCCGTTTTACAATCTGCATTCAGTAAGAAATCACGAGTTAACACTGTCTACTACCTCCGCCACTGCCCGCTTCCGGCGATTATCTGGTGCCATCCGTGAAGTATTGCCGAATTATTATCCAGCTTTATTCGACAATAAGCAATGAACGGGCCGCGGGCAAGCGGACAGTCAGCGGAGGCCGCGGCAAAAGGTATTATTTCTTCTTATGCCACTTATCATCCTCACCTTTTTGATATTCATTTTTCACCGCTGCCCAGGCCACTTTATGCGCCGTCTCTTCGCGGCTGGCGTCATCACGCCGGTCCTCTTTATGTTTATACTGCTCCCAGGCGCTATTAAAGGCTTCTTTGTAAATCTCCTGGGCGTGGGCGGGCAGTACGTGCTGAACGCTGTCGGGCAATTCACTTTTGTTGCTATAGGGCATGGCAACCTCCGGTTTAAGGGTGAATAGTGAGTCTGGTAGAGGATCAACCGGCTGGCAAGGCGACAGATAAATGAGAAAGATGTTTTAGTAATTATCTGAATAATAAATACAAAAAAATAGTAACCGCAGTTTATGGCAATCTATCACTTTTACAGGACTATAGTGGTAAATTTAAGTAAAAAAACAAATTAGTTTAATCAATGTCTGTTATTTTATTAACTTACGATATCTATAATTATAACACCTGCATAGCTGGAGATAATTCATGACCGATGCACATGAGGCGGTAAAAACCCGCCACAAGGAGACCTCCCTCGCCTTTCCGGTTCTGGCGCTGGCGGTGCTGTTCTTCTGGGGAAGCAGCCAGTCACTGCCAGTGGTC
Source organism: Klebsiella sp. GW_Kp181 (assembly GCF_040062315.1). NCBI lineage: Bacteria > Pseudomonadati > Pseudomonadota > Gammaproteobacteria > Enterobacterales > Enterobacteriaceae > Klebsiella > Klebsiella sp. GW_Kp181. The sequence continues at coordinate 43,694 of NZ_JBEAFR010000060.1, read as the reverse complement.
GTTGCGATTAATATTCTGGCGCTGGTCGGCATACTAAGCAGCGCCTTTAGCGTCGTCCGCCACGCCGACGTGCTGGCCCACCGCCTTGGCGAACCTTACGGATCGTTAATTTTAAGCCTCTCAGTGGTGATTCTTGAAGTCAGCCTGATTTCCGCATTAATGGCTACCGGCGACGCCGCGCCGACTCTGATGCGCGATACGCTTTATTCGATCATTATGATTGTTACCGGCGGGCTTGTCGGTTTCTCTTTACTGCTGGGCGGGCGCAAATTCGCCACCCAGTATATGAATCTGTTCGGGATTAAACAGTACCTTATCGCCCTCTTTCCGCTGGCGATAATCGTTCTGGTCTTCCCGATGGCGCTGCCCGGGGCCAACTTTACCACCGGCCAGGCGCTGCTGGTGGCGCTGATCTCCGCCGCTATGTACGGCGTCTTCCTGCTGATTCAAACCAAAACGCACCAGAGCCTGTTTGTTTACGAACATGAGGATGACGGCGACGACGATGACCCGCATCACGGCAAACCGTCGGCGCACAGCAGCAAGTGGCACACCGCCTGGCTGCTGATACATCTGGTTGCGGTTATTGCGGTCACCAAAATGAATGCCAACCCGCTGGAGACGCTGTTGACCAGCATGAACGCTCCCGTTGCCTTTACCGGCTTCCTGGTGGCGCTGCTGATCCTCTCCCCGGAGGGCCTTGGCGCGCTGAAGGCCGTATTGAACAATCAGGTCCAGCGGGCGATGAACCTGTTTTTCGGTTCCGTGCTGGCCACCATTTCCCTGACCGTACCAGTAGTGACGCTTATCGCCTTCCTCACCGGTAACGAACTGCGTTTTGGCCTTGGCGCCCCGGAGATGGTCGTGATGGTCGCCTCGCTGCTGCTGTGCCAGATATCGTTCTCTACCGGGCGCACCAATGTGCTGAACGGTGCGGCGCATCTGGCGCTGTTCGCTGCCTACCTGATGACCATTTTTGCCTGAGTCTCCCCCGGCGGCGTGATGCCGTTCGGGGAGATCAAAAAAGCCTGCCGGTTGTAAAACCGGCAGGCTTTTGTCGTTTCAGCGGCGATTACTTGCTGGTATCAAGCTCATCAAAGCTTTTAACGAGATCGTCGATGGCTTTCATCTGCTTGAGGAACGGCTCCAGTTTATCCAGCGGCAGCGCGGAAGGACCGTCGCATTTCGCGTGCTCCGGATCCGGATGCGCTTCAATAAACAGGCCCGCGATCCCAACCGCCATCCCGGCGCGCGCCAGTTCGGCAACCTGAGCGCGACGGCCGCCGGAGGCCGCGCCAAACGGGTCGCGGCACTGCAGGGCGTGGGTAACGTCGAAGATAACCGGTGAGTTATTGGAGGCTTTTTTCATCACCCCAAAGCCCAGCATATCGACGACCAGGTTGTCGTAGCCGAAGTTTGCGCCGCGATCGCAAAGGATCACTTTGTCGTTGCCGCCTTCGATAAACTTATCGACGATATTGCCCATCTGGCCCGGACTCACGAACTGCGGTTTTTTCACGTTGATAACCGCGCCGGTTTTCGCCATCGCTTCAACCAGATCGGTCTGACGGGCGAGGAACGCTGGCAGCTGAATAACATCCACCACGTCAGCGACCGGCTGCGCCTGGCTGGCTTCGTGAACGTCGGTGATTATTTTCACGCCGAAAGTCTGTTTCAACTCCTGGAAAATCTTCATCCCTTCTTCCAGACCCGGCCCGCGATAGGAGTGGATGGAAGAACGGTTAGCTTTATCAAAAGAGGCTTTGAACACGTAAGGAATGCCAAGCTTCTGCGTAACGGTCACGTAGTGTTCGCAGATACGCATCGCAAGATCGCGGGACTCCAGCACGTTCATGCCGCCAAACAGCACGAATGGCAGGTCGTTTGCTACGTTGATATCACCAATGCTAACCACTTTTTGTTTCATAAGTTCGCCTTATCAGGGTGTAACCGGAATGGTTTCAGACTAAAGCCTATCCAATCAGGACTATTTTACTTGCCATTTTGGACCTGGGCAGTGCTCGACAAAATACGAAAGTATTTTGAACGCCCTTCAGGGCGGCCCGGAGGGCGAGCGTCGCGAGTCAATCCTCACGTACTACGTGTACGCTCCGGTTTCTGCGCGCTGTCCGTGTCCAAACTGGCTGCGCAGGAACGCCTGCTGGGATTGGCTTTAATGCAATGTAATTTGTTTGTGCGAAATGGTGTTGATCTGCGCGCGGATCATCTCGCTGATGGGATCCTCCGGGCACTGTTCAACGAAGTAATTAAGGTCCTGCAGCGCCACGTGATCGCAATCCAGCTGGGCGTATATCAGCCCCCGGTCGCGAATTTCGTACGGGTCTTCCGGATTGAACTGCAGCAGCGCTTCGCTGGTCCGTAGCGCCAGCTCCATCTGCCGCTCTTCCATCAGCGCCGATTTAAGGGTATCGAGCAGCTTGCGGATCACCTCCGCGTTATCCGCTTCATCAAGGTCTTCGTTAAACAGCTCGGCAACTGGGCTAATATTGCCCTTCAGCCACACTTCCAGCGTATGCTCGTTGAGCGTTTCGCCGTTAAACGGGTTAATGAGCCACATCTCCTCGCTCTCTTCAGGGTCGGCGCGAAGCAGCATCTGGGTCGGGAAAATCACCGGCACCACCGGTAGCGCCAGACGCTGAGCAATCCACAGCAGGATCGCGCCTAACGACACCGCGCTACCCTGGCGATTATTCAACACTTTATCAAGCCATAGCACGTCGGACAGACGGTAAACGCCGCGCGAATCGCTAAAGCCCCAGTCATTGTAAAAAAGCTCCAGCAAACGCTCTATCTGGCGCTCCTGGTCCCACGAGGAGGCAATCTCCTCACGCGCCAGGGCCAGCAGCCGCTCCAGCTCATCCTGCACATAGTGCGTCGGAAAATCGTCGCGGATTAATTCAGAAATGAGGACCATGCCGTCACATAACGGCGCTTTATTAAATTCGAAATCAGCTAACGACCTCATGCCTTACCCCAGTAACGGTGTTCTTGTGATGGCGAGTTGAATAATGATAAACAACACCACCAGGGCCAGCAGAAAGGCGACAAACCGGCTCTGCTGACTGCGCGGACGACGACGGCCCAGCGCGATAAATCCCAATGCGATATAAATGATAACGCCAAACAGCTTCTCAGTCAGCCATGTACCCTCTTCGGTAAACGGCAGATAGTGCGTTATTGCCATTAATCCGGCGCCGCTGAGAAACAGCAGCGTATCGCTGCAGTGCGGCGCGATGCGAACCCAGCGCTGGTCGAGCCGGCGATTGCCGCTCCAGTGCCACCAGTAGCGCAGGACAAACAGGCTGACCGAGACCACCACGCAGGCGATATGCAGATACAGGACAGCGTTAAACAGATTCATACGCCTCCCTGATATTGCCCGAGCGTCAGGCGCTCGTTGTCGCCGTAGTCGCGGCAGGTAGCAATATTGCCATAACCCGCCTCGCGAAAGATTGCGCGCACCGCTTCCCCCTGCTTCCAGCCGTGTTCCAGCAGCATCAAACCGCCGGGAGTCAGGAAGCGGCGGCCTTCGCGAATGATGTAAGCCAGATCGGCGAGACCGCCATCGGCGGCGACCAGCGCCGTTTTTGGCTCAAAGCGCACATCGCCCTGCGCAAGATGCGGGTCGGTTTCATCAATATAGGGTGGATTACTGACGATGATGTCGAACGGCTGTGCGGCGAGCGCACTATACCAGTGGCTTTGCAGCACGGTAACATTCTTGATGGCGAGGTGCTCAACGTTACGCGCCGCCAGCGCAACCGCATCGGGCATAAAGTCAACGGCGGTGACGTGGCAATCGGGGCGTTCGCTGGCCAGCGCCAGAGCGATAGCGCCGGTGCCGGTACCGAGATCGAGAATGCGGCACGGCTTGCCGGGTAACCGCATCAGCGTCTGCTCAACAAGGCATTCGGTATCCGGACGCGGGATCAGCGTGGCCGGAGAAACAAACAGCGGCAGCGACCAGAATTCGCGCTGGCCCACCAGGTGAGCCACCGGCTCGCCCCGTGCGCGACGGCTCAGCAGCGTTTCCAGCTCGACGGCCTGCTCCGCCGTCAGCGCCGTTTCGCCAAAGGCGAGAATATAGGTCCGCGCTTTGCCGGTCACGTGACCCAGCAGGATTTCGGCATCCCGGCGCGGGCTTTCACTTTGGCTCAGACGAGCGATGGCCTGCGTCAGCCACAGCTGAAAAGTCATCATTCCTGCTCGGAAAGGGCTGCCAGCTGATCGGCCTGATACTCCTGAACGATCGGCTCAATCAGCATATCCAGCTTGCCTTCCATCGCTTCATCCAGACGGTAAAGCGTCAGGTTGATGCGGTGATCGGTCACGCGGCCCTGCGGATAGTTATAGGTACGGTTACGATCGCTGCGATCGCCGCTGCCCAGCAGGTTACGGCGCTCGGAGGCTTCCGCCTGCTGGCGTCTGGAGACTTCCGCGGCGCGGATACGCGCGCCAAGCACCGATAGCGCTTTGGCTTTGTTTTTATGCTGGGAACGTTCGTCCTGGCATTCGACAACAATGCCGGTCGGCAGGTGGGTAATACGAATTGCCGAGTCGGTGGTGTTAACGTGCTGACCGCCCGCGCCGGAGGAGCGGAAGGTATCGATGCGCAGGTCGCTCGGGTTGATATCCGGCATTTCGGCTTCCGGGAGCTCTGGCATCACCGCCACGGTGCAGGCGGAGGTGTGGATACGCCCCTGGGATTCGGTGGCCGGGACGCGCTGAACGCGATGGCCGCCGGATTCGAACTTCAGTCGCCCATAGACGCCGTCGCCGCTGATTTTGGCAATCACCTCTTTGAAGCCGCCGTGCTCGCCTTCGTTGGCGCTCATGATTTCCACGCGCCAGCGGCGTGATTCCGCGTAACGGCTATACATACGGAACAGATCGCCCGCGAACAGCGCCGCTTCATCACCGCCGGTGCCGGCGCGAACTTCAACAAACGCGTTACGCTCGTCGTCCGGATCTTTTGGCAACAGCAGAACCTGCAGCTGCTGCTCCATCTGCTCACCCTTTTCTTTCGCTTCGCGCAGCTCTTCCTGCGCCATTTCGCGCATCTCCGGATCGTCGAGCATCATCTGCGCGGCTTCAATATCATCCTGCAGCTGACGCCAGTCGGTATAGCAGCGCGCGACGTCGCTCAGCTGCGCGTATTCGCGCGACAACGCGCGAAATTTATCCTGATCGGCGATGGTTGCGGCATCGCCGAGGAGCGCCTGAACTTCCTCATGGCGTTCATAGAGGGCTTCCAGTTTGGCAACAATAGAAGGCTTCATAGGCGTAAATTCACCCTGTCCTAAAAAAGAGATAAAGGTGCGCTATTCCAGCCCGAGGCTGTTGCGCAGAATATGCAGGCGTTCATCATCCCCGTCACGGGCGGCCTGCTGAAGAGATTTGGTTGGCGAGTGGATCAGGCGGTTAGTGAGCTTGCGCGCCAGATCCTGCATGATTTCCTGCGCATCGCCGCCCTGATTGAGCGCTGCCAGCGCTTTCGCCGTCAGCTCCTCGCGGACCTGCTCGGCCTGGGAACGATATTCGCGGATGGTCTCGCTGGCGCTCTGGGCGCGTAGCCAGGCCATAAACTCGCTGGCTTCCTGCTCAACAATGGTTTCCGCCTGCACCGCCGCGGCTTTACGCTGCGCCAGATTGTGCTGAATGATGTTTTGCAGATCGTCCACGCTGTAAAGATAGGCGTTCGCCAGCTTGCCAACCTCCGGTTCGACATCGCGCGGAACGGCGATATCCACCAGCAGCATCGGCTGATTGCGGCGCGCCTTCAGCGCGCGCTCCACCATCCCCTTGCCGATAATCGGCAGCGTGCTGGCGGTAGAACTGATGATGATATCGGCCTCTTTCAGCCGCTCGTCGATATCGCTCAGCGCGATCACCTCCGCGCCGACTTCATCGGCCAGCGCCTGAGCGCGCTCGCGGGTGCGGTTGGCAATCACCATCTTGCGGACTTTATGCTCGCGCAGATGGCGAGCCACCAGTTCGATAGTCTCACCGGCGCCGACCAGCAGCACGGTCACGCTGGAGAGTGATTCGAAGATTTGCCGCGCCAGAGTACAGGCAGCGAACGCCACGGAGACCGCGCTGGCGCCGATATCGGTTTCGGTGCGCACCCGTTTGGCCACTGAGAACGACTTCTGGAACATGCGCTCCAGTTCACTGACGTTCAGGTGCCCACGGCTGGAATCCGCAAAGGCTTTTTTCACCTGCCCGAGGATCTGCGGCTCGCCCAACACCAGCGAATCAAGACCGCTGGCGACGCGCATCAGGTGACTGACCGCCTCGTTGTCCTGATGCCAGTAGAGGCTTTTACGCAGGTCCTCTTCATTTAAACCGTGGTAGTCGCACAGCCAGCGAATAAGAGCTTCCTGGAGGTTATCCTGCTCTTCGACGCTGAGATAAAGTTCCGTGCGGTTACAGGTCGACAGCACCACTCCGCCCTGCACCATTGGCTGGGCCAGCAAGCTCTCCAGCGCCTGATCGAGCGTATCCGGCGAAAACGTTACGCGTTCTCGCAGCGCTACAGGAGCTGTTTTGTGGTTAATGCCAAGAGCTAAAAGGGTCATTGTGAGGGAGTAGTACCAGCGTTGCTAAGGTTAGTCTGCAGGCATCATACAGGATGCGCGTAATCAATAAAAGAGAGGCTCCCCTTTTGGAGTAATAGCTAATCTGTAATAGCCATTAACGGTAATTTTTTGATTTCAGACAACTTGAACGTAGACGCTACCGCCCGGCAACGCTAGCATTAATGGTTATAATTGTAACCCGCTACACAAATCGGCCACCTGTTTCTCTCATCCGCCGCATTTCACTGTAGACATCAAGGATTTGTCATCATTATGAATCGACTGTTCCGCCTGTTGCCGCTGGCAAGCCTCGTTCTGACCGCCTGTGCGATTAATGCTCCGAAAGGGCCGGGTAAAAGCCCGGATTCTCCACAGTGGCGTCAGCACCAGCAAGATGTCCGCAATCTTAATCAGTTCCAGACGCGCGGCGCTTTTGCTTATCTTTCTGATGAGCAAAAAGTCTATGCCCGCTTCTTCTGGCAGCAGACGGGCCAGGACCGCTACCGCCTGCTGCTGACTAACCCGCTCGGCAGCACCGAACTGTCGTTAACCGCCCAGCCGGGCAACGTGCAGCTGATTGACAATAAAGGCCAGACTTACACGGCGACCGACGCCGAAGAGATGATTGGCCGCCTGACCGGCATGCCGATTCCGCTCAATAGCCTGCGGCAGTGGATCATTGGCCTGCCGGGCGAGGCCACCGACTACTCGCTTGATGACCAGTATCGCCTGCGCGAGCTGAACTACACGCAAAACGGCAAAACCTGGCACGTCACCTGGGGCGGCTACACCTCAGACACCAAACCTTCGCTACCGGCCAATATGGAACTTAACGACGGCAGTCAGCGCATCAAGCTGAAAATGGATAACTGGATTGTGAAATGATGACCCGCTGGCCCTCTCCCGCAAAACTAAATCTGTTTTTATACATTACCGGGCAGCGCGCCGACGGTTACCACACGCTGCAGACGCTTTTTCAGTTTCTGGATTATGGCGACACGCTGACGATTAAACCGCGCGACGATGGCCAACTGCGTCTGCTAACGCCGGTTGACGGCGTACCGGATGAAGAGAATCTGATTATTCGCGCGGCCAGGCTGTTAATGCAGGCCGCAGCGCAGGACGGGAAGCTTCCTGCAGGCAGCGGCGCCGATATCAGCATTGATAAGGTGCTGCCGATGGGCGGCGGCCTCGGCGGCGGCTCGTCCAACGCGGCCACCGTACTGGTGGCGCTGAATCACTTGTGGGGCTGTAATCTTCCGGAAGATGAGCTGGCGGCGTTGGGTCTGCAGCTCGGCGCCGACGTGCCGGTGTTCGTTCGCGGCCATGCGGCCTTTGCTGAAGGCATCGGGGAAATTCTCACCCCGGCCGAACCGGAGGAAAAATGGTATCTGGTGGCGCATCCGGGGGTCAGCATTCCAACGCCGATCATTTTTCGCGATCCGGAACTTCCGCGCAATACCCCGGCCAGGTCAATTAATACGTTATTAAAATGTAAATTCGGCAATGATTGCGAGGTTATCGCAAGAAAACGTTTTCGTGAGGTTGATGCGGCGCTTTCCTGGCTGTTAGAATATGCGCCGTCGCGCCTGACTGGCACCGGTGCATGTGTATTTGCTGAATTTGACACTGAATCCGCCGCTCGTCAGGTGCTTGAAAAAGCCCCGGCATGGCTGCATGGCTTCGTGGCGCGAGGTGTTAACATCTCTCCGCTCAAGCAGGCGCTGCGCTAAGTTCTGCTTATTATAGCAAATCTGGCGAAAACGCCGGGGAAACTGAGTTACGGTGACAACGTCACCCTGTTCCAGACGTTGCATCGGGCTCTTTAAATACACCGCCTGGATGAAATCGTGCCCACCCGCACAGTTTTTGGCCCATTTCATCCACCACTGGACGCATGCCTGAGGTTCTTCTCGTGCCTGATATGAAGCTTTTTGCTGGTAACGCCACCCCGGAACTAGCACAACGTATTGCCAACCGCCTGTACACTTCTCTTGGCGACGCCGCTGTAGGTCGTTTTAGCGACGGCGAAGTCAGCGTACAAATCAATGAAAACGTACGCGGTGGTGATATTTTCATCATCCAGTCCACTTGTGCTCCCACCAACGACAACCTCATGGAACTGGTTGTTATGGTTGATGCTCTGCGTCGTGCTTCGGCAGGTCGTATCACCGCTGTTATCCCCTACTTCGGTTATGCTCGCCAGGACCGTCGTGTTCGTTCTGCTCGTGTTCCTATCACCGCGAAAGTGGTTGCTGATTTCCTGTCAAGCGTCGGCGTTGACCGCGTTCTGACCGTTGACCTGCACGCAGAACAAATTCAGGGCTTCTTTGACGTTCCGGTGGATAACGTATTCGGCAGCCCGATCCTGCTGGAAGATATGCTGCAGCTGAACCTGGATAACCCTATCGTGGTTTCTCCGGACATCGGCGGCGTGGTTCGCGCTCGCGCTATCGCCAAGCTGCTGAACGATACCGATATGGCTATCATCGACAAACGCCGTCCGCGCGCTAACGTTTCTCAGGTGATGCACATCATCGGTGACGTCGCTGGTCGTGACTGCGTGATGGTTGACGATATGATCGATACCGGCGGCACCCTGTGTAAGGCCGCAGAAGCGCTGAAAGAGCGCGGTGCTAAACGCGTATTCGCCTACGCAACGCACCCGATCTTCTCCGGCAACGCCATCCAGAACATCAAAAACTCTGTGATTGACGAATTCGTCGTCTGCGATACCATTCCGCTGACGCCGGAAATCAAAGCGCTGGAAAAGGTACGTACTCTGACGCTGTCTGGTATGCTGGCCGAAGCGATTCGTCGTATCAGCAACGAAGAATCTATCTCTGCTATGTTCGAACATTAATCGAGCCCGGCACAAAAACCCGCTGCGGCGGGTTTTTTTGTCTCTGAACCTTTTATTCTTCCACAATATCATTCGGCATGCGTCAAGGCGGCAAGTGAATGAATCCCGGGAGCGTACCGGCAGTACGTGATCGAGGTAAATGAACGCAGCCAGCAGAGAGGCATCCGAAGGATGACGTGGATATGACCAATGCCTCCTTCACCTGCCATTTAGTTGACAGATGATGCGCTCATGGATGAAACATTATTGTGAACAGATTATTTTCCTCACATGTGATGCCTTTCCGCGCCCTCATCGACGCTTGTTGGAAAGAAAAATATACCGCTTCGCGGTTTACCCGTGATGCGATCGCCGGGATTACCGTCGGGATTATCGCTATCCCGCTGGCGATGGCGCTGGCAATTGGCAGCGGCGTGGCGCCGCAGTACGGTCTCTACACTTCTGCTGTGGCGGGGATCGTGATTGCGTTAACCGGCGGCTCGCGCTTCAGCGTTTCCGGGCCAACCGCCGCTTTTGTGGTCATTCTCTACCCGGTCTCGCAGCAGTTCGGCCTTGCGGGACTGCTGGTTGCAACTTTGATGTCTGGGATCTTCCTGATTCTTTTCGGCCTGGCACGCTTTGGCCGGCTGATTGAATATATCCCGCTATCGGTTACCCTCGGCTTCACCTCCGGGATCGGTATCACCATTGGTACCATGCAGATTAAAGATTTTCTCGGTCTGCAGATGGCGCACGTGCCTGAACATTATCTGCAGAAAGTCGGCGCGCTGGTTATGGCGCTGCCGACGATTAATCCCGGCGATGCCGCCATCGGTATTGTCACGCTGGGCACGCTGATTATCTGGCCTCGCCTGGGTATTCGTCTGCCGGGCCACCTGCCGGCGCTGCTGGCAGGCTGCGCGGTCATGGGCGTGGTTAATCTGCTCGGCGGCAGCGTCGCCACCATCGGCTCTCAGTTCCACTATATTCTCGCCGACGGCAGTCAGGGCAACGGTATTCCGCAGCTGCTGCCGCAACTGGTGCTGCCGTGGGATATGCCCGGTTCGGAGTTCACGCTTAGCTGGTCCTCGCTGCGGGCGCTGCTGCCGGCGGCGTTTTCCATGGCCATGCTCGGGGCGATCGAGTCCCTGCTGTGCGCCGTAGTGCTGGACGGCATGACCGGCACCAAACATAAGGCCAATAGCGAGCTCATTGGCCAGGGGCTGGGCAATATCGTCGCTCCGTTCTTCGGCGGCATTACCGCCACCGCCGCCATCGCCCGCTCGGCGGCCAACGTCCGCGCCGGGGCGACTTCGCCGATTTCCGCCGTGATCCACGCGCTGCTGGTCATTATGGCGCTGCTGATCCTCGCTCCCCTGCTCTCCTGGCTGCCGCTTTCCGCTATGGCGGCACTGCTGCTGATAGTGGCATGGAATATGAGCGAAGCGCACAAGGTTGTTAACCTGCTGCGCTATGCGCCAAAAGACGACATTATCGTCATGCTGATGTGCATGTCGCTGACCGTACTGTTTGATATGGTCATCGCAATCAGCGTCGGTATTGTGCTGGCCTCCCTGCTGTTTATGCGCCGGATCGCGCGTATGACCCGCCTCGCGCCGGTTAACGTCGAAGTTCCTGACGACGTGCTGGTGCTGCGCGTGATTGGCCCGCTATTTTTCGCCGCTGCGGAAGGGCTATTTACCGACCTCGAAACCAGAGTGGAAGGTAAGCGTATCGTGGTGCTGAAATGGGATGCGGTGCCGGTGCTGGATGCCGGCGGGCTGGATGCCTTCCAGCGCTTCGTGAATAAGCTGCCGGAAGGCTGTGAACTGCGCGTGTCGAATCTGGAGTTTCAGCCGTTGCGCACGCTGGCGCGCGCCGGCGTTAAACCCATTCCGGGCCGTCTGAGCTTCTACCCGGACCGCAACGCCGCGCTGGCGGATATTTAATTATTCGGCGGCAGGCCCCTGCGCCTGCCGCATCATCACGCCAATCGCCTGCTGAAGCCAGCTGAGCACCTCCGAAGTCATCCACGTTCCCTTCATCAAATGCGGCTCCTGCTCCATGGCATAGCGAAACTTCTGCTGCGTCTGCGCATCCTTACCCGCGTAAGACTGGAACAGCGCCAGCCAGCGCTGCGCCAGCTGCTGACCTTCCGGGGAGGCCGGGTCTCGCTTCTCACGACAGGCCCGATGCAGGTCGGCCACCAGCGCCGGCCACTCCATCAGGCGATCGAAATAGTGCTGCCGGGTAAAGGCCAGCTCTTCGGCGTTCAGATAGCGCGCCCAGATGGCCAGCTTGCTTTCGGCAAAAGCACGGGTAATGAAATCAATCATCTCCGGCGTCACCCCGGTTTGTTCACGCATCTGCGGTTCGGCGGCGTGCATCTCATTCAGGCGAGTCAGAAACTCCGGCCTGCCGGCGGTATCCTGCTCCAGCTGCTCCATCCAGCGGGTTGCCAGCGCAATCGCCCGCGGCTCATCTGCCGGGCAGCGTTCGCCCATGAGCTGCTGCGCTTCCCCCACCAACTCCAGCCATGTCTGGTTACGCTGCTCATCCTGCTCCGCAAACGGCAGCACCTGTAATTCCTGTTGACTAAACCAGCGATCGTACATTTTCATCAGCTCCAGCGTTTGTACCCAGGACTCAAGATCGGGCTCGCCTCCGCTGTCCAGCTCTTCGCGCAGCAGCGCCAGGCGCTGGCGCAGCGTTGAGAGAGTTTGCAGCTGTCGGTCGAGGGTGGCGATCTGCTTGACCAGCAGATCGGACAGCGAGAAGGCGTCCCGGTCGAGATAGTCCTTAATTGTGGCGAGTTCCAGCCCGGCCTGCGCCAGCGCTTTAATCATATGCAGCCGCTGCACGGCCGCCAGATTATATAACCGGTAACCCGCCGCGCTTCTGGCCGAAGGCGTCAGCAATCCCGTTTGTTCATAGTGATGTAACGTGCGGACGGTCATTCCGGCGCGCTTCGCCAGTTCTCCCACCTGAATTAACATGACGGCTCCTTTCGTATACCAGTGGCACGACTCTGCTGCCTGACGTGACGTCAGGGTCAAGCGCTAAATACGGGGAGGGTATTAAGCAGACTATGCCGAAGAAGCACAATGAGAGAAATAAGGAATTGAGACGACAGCAGAAAGACAGCCTGACCAGGCCGCATGAAAACGCACCAGCCGTTGACAACGGCTGGTGGTAAAGAATTCACTCAGCTGTGGCGATGCTGATCGCGGCGGCAGCGTTTATCGTAGTGGCGAACCCACCAGTATCTGTCGCTGACCTGTTCATGACCGCCGATACGCGCGCCCGCCAGCCACAGTACCGCGCCGACAAAGATACTTAATATCGCGCCGTGTGCGAAAAACTGCGGCAGGTCAAGCTGCGGAAGCTGGTTTAAAATGGAATAACCAACGCCGACAACCATGACGACCAACCCCAACCCCATCAGCACATTACCGAGTAACGAAGCGTTTCTGCGTTTCATATGTCACCTCCGGAACCTTGGGTTGCATGGGAATATCCCCAAATCTTATAGGTGTAGTATAGACAATAGCCAATATAGCGATTGCGTGGACGATCACATAAGCGAACATCTTGCCAACAAAAGTTTACAAATAACCTACTGAACAACATCAAATTCTAATTGTTCAAAGCCGTGATTATCCGTTCCGGCCGCGCTTCGCTGGCAGAATTTTGTCAACCGCGCGTGCAGACAGTACACTACGCGCCAGAGAACGATCCAAGCAGGATAAAAAAGTGAGCATAAAACTGATTGTCGGCCTGGCGAACCCCGGCGCTGAATACGCAGCGACCCGACATAACGCCGGTGCCTGGTACGTGGATTTATTGGCAGAACGCTACCGCGCGCCGCTGCGCGAAGAGAGCAAATTCTTCGGCTACACCTCGCGGATTAACCTTGCGGGCGAGGATGTTCGCCTGCTGGTCCCAACGACCTTTATGAACCTGAGCGGTAAAGCCGTCGGCGCGATGGCGACCTTTTTTCGCATTAACCCGGATGAAATCCTGGTCGCCCACGATGAGCTCGACTTACCGCCTGGCGTCGCTAAGTTCAAGCTGGGCGGCGGCCACGGCGGCCATAATGGCCTGAAAGACATCATTAGCAAGCTGGGCAATAACCCGAACTTTCACCGCTTACGCGTGGGAATCGGCCATCCGGGCGATAAAAATAAAGTTGTCGGTTTTGTGCTGGGCAAGCCGCCCGCCAGCGAGCAGAAGCTGATTGATGAGGCCGTTGACGAAGCGGCGCGCTGCACCGAAGTGTGGATGAAGGATGGCCTGACCAAAGCGACCAACCGTTTACACGCTTTTAAAGCGCAATAACCGGTCGGCGTGCGGAATTTTTGTCACGCACCGTGTATAATAGGCGAAGTTATTAACTTTTCTACAATCTGTTCACTGTAACAGGTTGATTATCCAAAGATTAAGGTGATTTAAATCATGGGATTCAAATGCGGTATCGTCGGTTTGCCCAACGTCGGCAAATCCACCCTGTTCAATGCGCTCACCAAAGCGGGTATTGAAGCGGCCAACTTCCCCTTCTGTACCATTGAGCCGAACACTGGTGTCGTGCCGATGCCCGATCCGCGTCTGGACAAACTGGCTGAAATCGTTAAACCGCAGCGTATTCTGCCGACCACGATGGAATTCGTTGATATCGCGGGCCTGGTCAAAGGCGCCTCCAAAGGCGAAGGCCTGGGCAACCAGTTTCTGACCAACATCCGCGAAACCGAAGCTATCGGTCACGTGGTGCGCTGTTTCGAAAACGACAACATTATCCACGTTAACAATAAAGTGGACCCGGCTGACGATATTGAAGTGATCAATACCGAACTGGCGCTCTCCGACCTGGATACCTGCGAACGCGCCATCCATCGCGTGCAGAAGAAAGCCAAAGGCGGCGATAAAGACGCGAAAGCCGAGCTGGCGGCGCTGGAAAAATGCCTGCCGCACCTTGAGAATGCCGGTATGCTGCGTTCGTTGAAAAATCTGACCGACGAAGACAAAGCGGCGATTAAATACCTGAGCTTCCTGACCCTGAAGCCGACCATGTATATCGCCAACGTCAACGAAGACGGCTTTGAGAACAATCCTTATCTCGATAAAGTCCGCGAAATCGCCGCTGCCGAAGGTTCGGTGGTCGTCGCCGTTTGCGCCGCCGTTGAGTCCGATATCGCCGAGCTGGACGATGCCGACCGCGATGAGTTTATGGCCGAACTGGGTCTTGAAGAGCCTGGCCTGAACCGCGTTATCCGCGCCGGTTACGAACTGCTGAACCTGCAGACCTACTTCACCGCAGGCGTGAAGGAAGTTCGCGCGTGGACTATCCCGGTCGGCGCAACGGCTCCGCAGGCCGCAGGTAAAATCCACACCGATTTCGAAAAGGGCTTTATCCGCGCGCAGACCATCGCCTATGAAGACTTTATTACCTACAAAGGCGAACAGGGTGCCAAAGAAGCCGGGAAAATGCGCGCTGAAGGTAAAGACTACATCGTAAAAGATGGCGATGTGATGAACTTCCTGTTCAACGTTTAAGCCTTTCTGCGCTCTGAGACCAGTCATAAAATCCACGCTCTCGCGTGGATTTTTTATTGACGCCGTTCCCGTCAGTTCTGACCCGCCGCCAGCGAATATTTCTTTATTTTGCGATACAGCGTGGCGATGCCGATACCCAGCTCGTCCGCTGCCTGCTTTTTATTACTGTAGCGAGAGAGGGCGTCACGGATCATCTGCCGCTCCATCTCTTCCAGCGCCGTTACGTTTTCCTCCTGGGCGATGGTCGCTGCCGCTGAAACAGGCGCTGTCGGCTGGCTCGCCAGTTCACCGCTGCTCAATAGATTGGGCGGCAGGAGGGACATATCGATAATCTCGCCCGAGGGCACCACGTTGACCAGGTACTCCATCAAATTGCTGAGTTCGCGAATATTGCCCGGCCAGCGGTAGCGTTTGAGGAAATCGATCACATCCTGCGCGACGCCGGGGTAAACCAGGTTGAGCCGACCGGTATGCAAATGCAGAAAATAGTGAATCAGTAGCTCAATGTCGTCCTGGCGTTCGCGTAGCGGCGGCAGACGCAGCGGGATGACGTTCAGGCGGTAGTAGAGATCTTCGCGGAACTTCCCTTCCGCAATGTACTGGTCAAGGTTTTGATTGGTTGCGGAAATAATGCGGATATCGACCTGAACCGGATGGCTGGCGCCTACCGGCTGAATCTCTCGTGATTCGATGGCCCGCAGCAGCTTGGCCTGCAGGGTGAGCGGCATATCGCCAATTTCATCCAGGAATAGCGTTCCGCTGTTGGCCGCCTGAATCAGGCCGGTCTTACCGTTAGCCGATGCGCCGGTAAACGCCCCCTTCACGTAGCCGAACAGTTCACTCTCCAGTAGCTGCTCGGGGATGGCGGCGCAGTTAATGGCGATAAAGGGCTTCGTGTGGCGGTCGCTGAGCTTGTGGATAGCGCGGGCAACAACCTCTTTCCCGGTCCCGCTCTCGCCGGCTATCATCACGCTGGATGGGCTCGGCGCCACGCGGCTGATGAGCTTTTTCAACTGCCGCATAGGCCGACACTCGCCAACCATCGCTTCAATTTGCGGCCCTTCCTGCCCGCAGCTGAAATCGCCAGAAGAGTGCGACTGGTGAAAGGCCATTAAAAACAGCCATTGATCCTGCACCGCGTGCAGCTGGCCGATAATGAGCTCCTTGCGATCGTCAAAGGAGATAATGTGCTGCATATGGCCGTGCTTGAAATTATCTTCGAAGGTCAAAGGCTGAAACTGGATGGACTTGCCAATAACGTGGCCCTGCGTCACGCTCATTATTTTCAGCGCGGCCTGGTTGGCAAATTTAACTTTTTGATCGTTGCCTACCACCAGCACGCCCTGGTCCATATTTTCAATCATGGTTAAAAATATTTTGTGGATATTATCGCCAACCGCCCGTTCCTGTAAAAAGCGAGAAACGAATATGCTGGAGACGTGGCGAACGTAATCTGAAAATTCCTGAATGTTCTCATTAATACGTTCCTGCTGCTCGCGGGTTAGCGCCACCAGGCTAATAACGCCAACGCAGCGGTCGTGATACATCACCGGAGTGCCGAGGAACGCTTTCTCTTCGCACTTGTCCTTATTGTTACAATCTTTGCAGAGAGGATCGAAGCGGGAATGGGTGACGACCTTTTCGCTCTGTGTTTCAATAATGTAACGAAGAAGCCGTGAATTTGAATTTAATTTATAGCCAATCTGCTTACTATAAGCCCCGGTTCCCGCAACGCGGTATAATTCGTTATCGACAATCTCAACCTCCAACTGTAGTACGCTGGACAACATCCTTGCAAACTTCTGAATTGTAGGCTGAATCTGCATTAAAATGGAAGGTGCTTTGGACGGTATCATGTATATCGGCCTTCTATTATTGCTCACCTGATCGGCATCGAGCGAGGCGGTTTTATTTATCTCTGAAGAATGATACCACTCCCTTTAGCAGCGAGCATTGATATAGATAGGGCCGATCCCCCCACCTTATCTTAAATATGCAATAGCTATCACAGTTCCTTATCAATATGATAAATTCACAGCGGATTTTATCATATTGGCGCAGTGTAAAGATGATAATCGTATTATTCACTGCGCCCTCCCTTGCCTGTACTGCTGGAATTGACGCCAGTGGCACAAATGTCAGCGTTTCCCTGCCGGAGAAACACGCCTGAATTCGTGACCGAGTTAGCATAATCTCAACCATTCAATTTTGACCGTCGCCTCTTGCGGAGGATTTGGCACGCTTATTGTTAGTGATTATACAGCGCTGGCAGTCGCTAATTCGGCAACTCTGCATATCCGACCGCACAGCAATCATTAAGCCGTCATTCACGACCAGGATTGAAACATGAAAACTGTTAACGAACTGATTAAGGATATCAATAAACTTAACTCTCATCTCAGTGAGAAAGACTTTTTGCTGACCTGGGAGCAATCGCCGGATGAGCTGAAGCAGGTGCTGGATGTTGCCGCCGCGCTGAAAACCCTGCGCGATGAAAATATCGCCACCAAAGTGTTTAACAGCGGATTAGGTATTTCCGTATTCCGCGATAACTCAACCCGCACCCGTTTCTCCTATGCCTCCGCGCTCAACCTGTTAGGTCTGGCCCAGCAGGATCTGGATGAGGGAAAATCGCAAATTGCCCACGGCGAAACGGTCCGTGAAACCGCCAACATGATCTCCTTCTGCGCCGATGCCATCGGCATCCGCGATGACATGTTCCTTGGCGCGGGCAATGCCTACATGCGTGAGGTAGGCGAAGCGCTGGATGACGGCCACAAGCAGGGCGTCCTGCCGCAGCGTCCGGCGCTGATCAATCTGCAGTGCGATATCGACCACCCGACGCAATCCATGGCCGATCTCGCCTGGCTGCGCGAGCACTTCGGTTCGCTGGAGAACCTGAAGGGCAAGAAAATCGCTATGACCTGGGCCTATTCGCCGAGCTATGGCAAACCGCTCTCGGTACCGCAGGGCATTATCGGCCTGATGACCCGCTTCGGAATGGACGTTACCCTCGCCCACCCGGAAGGTTACGACCTGATCCCGGACGTTATTGAAGTGGCAAAAAACAACGCCAAAGCTTCCGGCGGCAGCTTCCGCCAGGTAAACAGCATGGAAGAAGCGTTTAAAGACGCCGATATCGTCTACCCGAAATCCTGGGCGCCGTACAAGGTGATGGAAAAACGCACCGAGCTGCTGCGCGCGAATGACCATGAAGGTCTGAAGGCGCTGGAAAAAGCCTGCCTTGAACAGAACGCCGGACATAAAGACTGGCACTGTACGGAAGAGATGATGAAACACACCCGCGACGGCGACGCGCTGTACATGCACTGCCTGCCGGCGGATATCACCGGCGTCTCCTGCGACGCGGGCGAAGTCACCGAGGGCGTCTTCGAGAAGTACCGTATCCCGACCTACAAAGAGGCCAGCTGGAAGCCGTATATCATCGCCGCGATGATCGTGTGCCGCAAATACGCCAATCCGGGCAAGGTGCTGGAGCAGCTGCTCAAGGAAGCACAGAAACGCATCAAATAATCCCCAGGCTGGCCAGCGGGCCAGCCTCATGACTTCGCCCATAAAAGGATAAGGATCGAGTATGTCTGCTTTCTCACTGAAAATGGATATTGCCGAAAACCGTTTTTTCAACGGGGAGACTTCGCCGCTGTTTTCACGCCAGCAGGCGCAGCAGGCTCGCCGCTTTCATCAAAAAATTACCGGCTATAAGCCTACGCCGCTGGTGGCGCTGAACGAGCTTTCCGCCCTGTTTGGCGTGCAAAAAATCCTCGTCAAAGACGAGTCACGACGCTTTGGCCTCAATGCCTTCAAAATGCTCGGTGGCTCTTACGCTATTGCCAGGCTGCTCTGTGAAAAATACCATTTAGATATCAACGATCTCTCCTTCGAAACGCTCAAATCCAGCATTAAAGAGAAGATGACGTTCGCCACCACCACCGATGGCAACCACGGCCGCGGAGTGGCGTGGGCGGCCCGCCAGTTAGGCCAGAACGCCGTTATCTATATGCCTAAAGGTTCCGCACAGGAGCGGGTTGATGCCATTCTGCGCCTCGGCGCCGAGTGTATCGTCACCGACATGAACTACGACGACACCGTCCGCTTTACCATGCAGACCGCGCAGAAAAACGGCTGGGAGGTGGTGCAGGACACCGCGTGGGAAGGCTACACAAAAATTCCGACCTGGATTATGCAGGGCTACGCCACCCTCGCTGATGAAGCGGTAGAACAGCTCTCCTCAATGGGTATCGCTCGTCCGACGCACGTGCTCCTGCAGGGCGGCGTGGGGGCGATGGCGGGCGGCGTGCTGGGCTACCTGGCCGATGTCTACGGCGCGAAGCATCTCCATTCCATTATCGTCGAGCCAGAGCTGGCCGACTGTCTCTACCGCTCTGCCCTGAAGGGCCAGATCGTTAACGTCAGCGGCGATATGGCCACCATTATGGCTGGCCTCGCCTGCGGTGAGCCTAACCCGCTGGGCTGGGAAGTGCTGCGCAACTGCGCCACGCAGTTTGTCTCCTGTCAGGACGCCGTCGCCGCCCTCGGCATGCGGGTGCTGGGAAACCCGACGGGCCAGGATCCTCGCATCATCTCCGGCGAATCCGGCGCCGTCGGTCTCGGCCTGCTGGCGGCGATTCATTTCCATCCGCAGCGCGAAGCGCTGATGCACAAACTCAAGCTGGATAGCGATTCCGTGGTGCTGGTGATTAGCACCGAGGGTGACACCGACGTTAAGCACTATCGCGAAGTCGTCTGGGAAGGCAAACATCCGGCCGCGCAGTAGCCAACTTATCAAATTCCTCCCGCCCGGCGGGAAACCTGTATTCAGAACTGGAGAACATCCTTATGGCTAAGCAAATTCCGTTCAACGCGATCCTGGAAAAATCAAAACAGTATGAAAAAGAGATGACCCGCTTCCTGCGCGATATGATCGCCATCCCCAGCGAAAGCAGTGATGAGAAGCGCGTGGTGCACCGCATCAAAGAGGAGATGGAGAAAGTCGGGTTCGACAAAGTGGAAATCGATCCGATGGGTAACGTACTGGGCTACATCGGCCACGGCCCGCGTCTGGTCGCCATGGACGCGCACATTGACACCGTCGGCATTGGCAACATCAAAAACTGGAACTTCGACCCGTACGAAGGTATGGAGACCGATGAGCTGATCGGCGGACGCGGCGCGTCTGACCAGGAGGGCGGAATGGCCTCCATGGTTTATGCCGGTAAAATTATCAAAGATCTGGGTCTGGAAGATGAGTATACCCTGCTGGTGACCGGTACCGTTCAGGAGGAGGATTGCGACGGCCTGTGCTGGCAGTACATTATTGAACAGTCCGGCATTCGTCCTGAATTTGTCGTCAGCACCGAACCCACCGACTGCCAGATTTACCGCGGCCAGCGCGGGCGTATGGAGATCCGCGTGGAAGTTCAGGGCGTCAGCTGCCACGGCTCCGCTCCGGAGCGCGGCGATAACGCCATCTTCAAAATGGCCCCTATTCTCACCGAGCTGGAACAACTTTCGCAGAAGCTGGGCTACGACGAGTTCCTCGGCAAAGGCACCCTGACCGTGTCAGAGATTTTCTTCACCTCGCCGAGCCGCTGCGCGGTGGCGGATAGCTGCGCCGTCTCCATTGACCGCCGTCTGACCTGGGGCGAAACCTGGGAAGGCGCGCTGGAAGAGATCCGCGCGCTGCCAGCGGTGAAAAAAGCCGCCGCGGTGGTCTCAATGTACAACTACGAACGCCCCTCCTGGACCGGGCTGGTCTACCCGACCGAATGCTACTTCCCGACCTGGAAAGTGGAAGAGAACCACTTCACCGTCCGCGCCCTGAGTAACGCCTACGAAGGTCTGTTCGGCAAAGCGCCGGTGGTGGATAAGTGGACCTTCTCCACCAACGGCGTGTCAATTATGGGCCGCCACGGCATTCCGGTTATCGGTTTTGGGCCAGGGAAAGAGCCGGAAGCGCACGCGCCAAATGAGAAAACCTGGAAATCGCATCTGGTGACCTGCGCCGCAATGTATGCCGCCATCCCGCTGAGCTGGCTGGCTACGGAGTAATTGTTCGTCCTGTCTGCCGCCGCGCTCTGCGGCGGTATGTTGAGGTTTCTATGCGCGTACTGATTAAAAATGGCCTCGTCGTCAACGCCGACGGACAGGTAAAGCAGGACCTGCTCATTGAAGATGGCCTCGTCAAGCGCCTTGCCGATTCTATTGAGGCAGAACAACCCTGCGAAGTGATTGACGCCGAGGGCTGCTACGTGATGCCCGGCGGCGTCGACGTTCATACTCATTTCAATATTGACGTGGGGCTCGCCCGCAGCTGCGATGATTTTTTTACCGGAACCCGGGCCGCGGCCTGCGGCGGCACCACCACCATTGTTGATCATATGGGCTTTGGCCCCGTCGGCTGTCACCTGCGCCACCAGTTCGAAGTCTATCGCGGCTACGCCGCCTATAAAGCCGTTATCGACTACAGTTTTCACGGCGTTATCCAGCACGTTAACCACGGCATTCTCGACGAGATCCCGATGATGGTGGATAGCGGCATCAGCAGCTTTAAGCTCTATCTGACCTACCAGTACAAACTTAACGATGACGAGTTGCTGCAGGCAATGCGCCACCTGCAGCGCGCCGGCGCGCTGACGACGGTCCATCCGGAAAACGATGCCGCCATCGCCCAGCGCCGGGCGGAATTTATCAACGCCGGTAAAACCGCGCCGCGCTATCACGCCCTGAGCCGCCCGCTGGAGTGCGAGGCGGAAGCCATCGCCCGAACGATCAACCTCGCCAGGCTGGCGGGAAACGCGCCGCTCTATATTGTTCATCTTTCCAACGCCCTGGGCCTGGAGTATCTACGTCTTGCCAGAAGACGCCACCAGCCGGTGTGGGTAGAGACCTGCCCGCAGTATCTGCTGCTCGACGAGCGCTGCTATGAGCGTGAAGATGCGCTTAACTACCTGCTCAGCCCTCCTCTGCGCAACGCCAGTAATAACGATGCGCTATGGCGCGGCATCCATGATGGGGATATTGACACGGTCGCCACCGACCACTGCGCGTTCTCTGCGCAGCAGCGCAGGCAGATCTCCGGCGGCGACTTTAGCCGCTGCCCGAACGGCCTGCCTGGGGTGGAAAACCGGCTGCTGCTGCTGTTCTCGCACGGCGTGATGACCGGGCGCATCACCCCCGAGCGCTTTGTGGCGCTCACCAGCGCCAATCCGGCGAAGCTGTTTGGTCTGTGGCCGCAGAAGGGTCTGCTGGCGCCCGGCGCCGATGGCGACGTGGTTATCATCGATCCACAGCGTACGACCACCATCCGCCATGCCATGCTGCACGACAACGCAGACTATTCACCCTATGAAGGCTTTATCTGCCAGGGCGCGATTCGCCAGACGCTCTCCCACGGCAGAGTGATCTTTGATAACGGCACCTTTACCGGCATCGCCGGACAGGGCCGCTTTTTACGCCGACAACCTTTTTCCACCGCTCACCAGACCGTCAGCGGAACAGAAACGTAATGAGAGGAAGCTATGAGTAAAAAAATTGTTCTCGCTCTCGGCGGGAATGCGCTGGGCGACGATCTCGCCGGACAGATGCGGGCCGTACAGCACACCGCCCGGACGATCGTCGATCTTATCTCCCTTGGCCACCAGGTGGTGGTCACTCACGGCAACGGCCCGCAGGTGGGCATGATTAATCAGGCCTTCGAGGCCGCGGCAAAAACCGAAGCCCACACACCGATGCTACCGATGTCGGTCTGCGTGGCTCTCAGCCAGGGCTACATCGGCTACGACCTGCAGAACGCGATTCGTGAAGAACTGCTCACGCGCCAGCTGGACATTCCGGTGGCCACCCTGATAACCCAGGTGGAAGTGGACGCTAACGATGAGGCTTTTCTTAATCCGACCAAGCCCATCGGCTCATTCTTCAGTAAAGAAGAGGCTGAGAAGCTGAGCCAAAACGGCTACATCATGAAAGAGGATGCCGGGCGCGGCTACCGTCGCGTCGTCGCGTCGCCAAAGCCGGTCGATATTATCGAGAAACAAACGGTAAAAGCGCTGATGGATGACTGCCACGTGGTGATCACCGTCGGCGGCGGCGGCATTCCGGTCATACGCGAAGGGAATCATCTGCGCGGCGCCAGCGCGGTCATCGACAAGGACTGGGCCAGCGCGAAGCTGGCGGAGATGATCGACGCCGATCTGCTGATCATCCTCACCGCCGTAGAGAAGGTGGCGATCAACTTCGGTAAACCTGACGAGCAGTGGCTGGATAACCTCTCCCTGCGCGATGCCGAACGTTTTATCGAAGAAGGACACTTTGCCAAAGGCTCTATGCTGCCAAAAGTGGAAGCCGCCGCCGCCTTTGCCCGCTCAGGCCCGGGGCGCAAGGCGCTGATCACGATACTGAGCAAAGCCAAAGAGGGGATTGAAGGAAAAACGGGCACCATCATAAGCCAATAAGCTGTACACCACGGGTTGCCGGGAACCTCCCGGCAACTCTCCCCTGCTCTTCAGATTGCCACCGCCTCAGCCAGACAATCCGGCTGACAAGATTGCCGCACCTGATCCATAAGCCCCCCAGGCGCGCCGTTTTTCACCTGCAGGATTTCCGCCAGTACGCTGATAGCAATCTCGTTTGGCGTCTCGGCGCCGATGTCATAACCAATCGGCGCCCGAAGGCGGCTGATATCCGCCTCCGGCACGCCGTTCTCCCGCATCTGGCGTAAAAAAGCCTGCACTTTCCGTCGGCTGGCCAGCAGCCCAAGCCAGGCTACCGGCTGGGTTATCAGCCTGTCCAGCGCCTCGCGATCCTGATTGTTGGTGGCTATCAGTACGAAATCCTGCGGCCGCACCGCCATCGCCTCGACCACTTCCGTAAAGCTGGAGCCATGGACCAGCCTCGCCGAAAGCGGAAAAGCCTCCGGGCAAAGGCTGGCGGGATAGATATCGCCCACGCAGATGTCAAAATCCACCAGCGCCGCGGCGTGGGCAACCGCACGATTGACGTGCCCGGCGCCGACCAACAGCAGGCGCGGGCGCAGGCCGTGAACGCTGATATAAACCGACATCGCGCCGCCGCAGTCGGAGCCCACGGCGTCGCTACCGGTGCGCGCCATGCGGCCGTGGAACATTCGCGACTCCCGCTCGCTCAGCGCCTCCAGCGCCTCATCGATGACTTTACGCTCCACCATCCCGCCGCCAATGGTGCCCACAATCGAGCCGTCCTCCCGGATGAGCATCTGAGCGGAGTGTCGGGGGGTAGAGCCCCGGCTTTCGACAATCTGCGCCAGGGCAAAGGGACGGTTCTGCTCCTCAAGTCGTGCAGCTTCTGCAAAAATATTCATACTAACCTCAAAGGCGATGTTTACGGCTCTATATCCTTCATACTTCAAGTTGCATGTGCGTTGGCTTTCCTCGCTCACCCCAGTCACTTACTAGAGTAAGCTCCTGGGGATTCACTGCGTTGCCGCGTGATTCGCCCCTACGGGACTCACACTTTCAGGGCCAGCGCAAGCGCTGTTCAAAACGGTTAACCGTTTTGTCCTGCAACTCGAATTATTTTGGGTATATTTGTTTATCTGCGATATTTCCCGGGTTCTCAGTTTGAGAGTCTACCCGGCGTTGAAATAGCGTCGCAGCGACCCGTAGCAACTATGCAATATTTATACTTAGCCACTATTTTTCATCGTAAATTGTGAGCCAGGTCATTTCGTTAGCCCTATTGACGCTGCAACGAGGGTATCTCATCGATTATTTCCTCGGTTACCGCAGCAAAAATAAGCCGCCTGCTGAAATCACCGCCGAATAGCCGACATAAATTATCATTCTGATATTCCGGATCTGATTTTGAGAAATCTCGCCGAATGATAAAGCGTATTGATTTAAGTTCTCATTTACCCGCTATGGAATTATTCGCCCGGCATCGTCGAGTTTCGACCTGGTTCACAAATTAATTATTTCGCCGCCGCGGTTTGAATAACTGGTGTGATTGTTGCTCCTCTTTCGTTATCCGTCGGGATTATTACCACCGGCAATGTCGATCTTACAATGATATCTAAGGAGAGGGTTATGGGAGATATAATGCGTCCCGTGCCGTTTGAGGAGCTTTTAACGCGCATTTTCGACGAGTATCAGAGTCAGCGGACTATTTTTGGCATTCCCGAGCAACAGTTTTACACGCCGCAGGCGCAGAGGTCGATCGGCGTATTCGGCGAAAGCTGTGCGACGCCGCTCGGCCCGGCAGCAGGGCCGCATACCCAGCTGGCGCAAAACATCATTACCGCATGGCTCACCGGCGGGCGGTTTATCGAGCTGAAAACCGTACAGATCCTTGACCGGCTGGAGCTGGAAAAACCCTGTATCGATGCCGAAGATGAGTGCTTTAACACCGAATGGTCCACCGAATTTACCCTCAAGAAAGCCTGGGATGAATACCTGAAAGCCTGGTTCACGCTGCATCTGCTCGAGCAGGTCTTTCCGCTGGGCACCCATAAAGAGAGCAAGTCGTTTATTTTCAATATGAGCGTTGGCTACAACCTTGACGGTATTAAACAGCCGCCAATGCAGGAATTTATCGACAATATGATGGACGCCTCCGCCCATCCTAAATTCGCCCAGTACCGCGATACCCTGAACCGCTGGCTGCAAAATAGAACCTTTATCGATCGCCTGCCAACATGCGCGCGCAAAGACGGGCTCGATAACCTTGCCCAGCGCGTGCCCGCCAGGCTGGTGGAAGGGGTGACCCTCTCGACGATGCACGGCTGTCCGCCGGATGAGATCGAAGCCATCTGCCGCTATATGCTGACGGAGAAAAACCTCAACACCTTTGTGAAGCTCAATCCGACCCTGCTCGGCTATCCACGCGTACGCCAGATCCTCGACGCCTGCGGCTTCGGCTATATCGGCCTTAGCGAAGAGTCATTTGACCACGATCTTAAGATCGACCGGGCGCTGGAGATGCTGACGCGCCTGATGGCGCTGGCGAAAGAGCGCAGCCTTGGCTTTGGCGTCAAGCTGACCAACACCCTCGGCACCGTCAATAACAAGGGGGCGCTGCCGGGAGATGAAATGTATATGTCCGGCCGCGCCCTGTTCCCGCTATCTATCAACGTGGCCGCCCTGCTCTCGCGGGCGTTTGACGGCAAGCTGCCGATCTCCTATTCCGGCGGCGCCAGCCAGCTGAATATTCGCGAAATTTTCGAAACCGGCATTCGCCCTATCACCATGGCCACCGACCTGCTGAAGCCGGGAGGATATCTGCGCCTGAGCGAGTGCATGCGCGAGCTGGAAAAAGCCGACGGCTGGAACATGACGCAGATCGACGTCGAGCGCCTCAACGCACTGGCGGAAAAAGCGGTGAGCATGGACTACACCCAGAAACAGTGGAAGCCGGAAGAGCGCATTGATACCGGCGAGCCCCTGCCGCTGCTTGACTGCTACGTCGCCCCCTGCGTAACGGCCTGCGCCATTAAGCAGGATATTCCGGAATACATTCGCCTGCTGGGCGAGCATCGCTACGCCGACGCGCTGGAGCTAATCTATCAGCGTAACGCGTTGCCGGCCATTACCGGCCATATCTGCGACCACCAGTGCCAGTACAACTGTACGCGCCTGGATTACGACAGCGCGCTCAACATTCGTGAGCTGAAAAAAGTGGCGCTGGAGAAAGGCTGGGACGAGTACCGCAGCCGCTGGCACAAACCCGCGGGCTCCGGCTCCCAGCACCCGGTAGCGGTGATCGGCGCAGGCCCTGCGGGTCTCGCCGCCGGATACTTTCTCGCCCGCGCCGGGCATCCGGTCACGGTTTTTGAACGCGAAGCCAACGCCGGGGGCGTGGTGCAGAATATCATTCCGCAGTTCCGCATTCCCGGCGAGCTTATCCAGCACGATATCGATTTTGTCGTCGCCCACGGCGTCAAAATTGAGTACGGCTGCGACCCGCATCTGAGCGTAGAAAAGCTGCAGGCGGAAGGTTTTCGTTATGTGCTGGTCGGCACCGGTACCGATAAAAACAGCGGCGTGAAGCTGCGCGGCGATAACCAGAACGTGCATAAGTCGCTGCAGTTCCTGCGCCAGTTCAACCGCAGCGACCGACTGGATCTGGGCAAACGCGTGGCCGTGGTCGGCGCCGGCAATACCGCGATGGACTGCGCCCGCGCGGCGCTACGCGTGCCGGGCGTGCAGAGCGCAACCATCGTCTATCGCCGTTCTCAGCAAGAGATGCCCGCCTGGCGCGAAGAGTACGATGAGGCGCTGCTCGACGGCGTCGACTTCGAGTGGCTATGCAACCCGGAACAGTTTAACGCCGACGGAACGCTCGTCGTACGCGTGATGAAGCTGGGCGAGCCGGATGAGAAAGGCCGCCGCCGTCCGGTAGAAACCGATGAACTTCGCACGCTGAAAGTCGACTCCCTGATTACCGCCATCGGCGAGCAGCAGGACGGCGAAGCGCTGTCGGCAATGGGGATCCCGCTCGACCCGCAGGGCTGGCCGGTGGTCAACGCCGATGGCGAGACCAGCAAGCCGAACGTCTTTCTGATTGGCGACGTTCAGCGCGGCCCCTCTTCTATCGTCTCCGCTATCGGCAACGCGCGGCGGGCCACGGACCTGATCCTGGCGCGGGAGAATATCGCCAGCAGCTACGGGAATAAAGTCTGGAACAATGTCGATCCGGCGAAGGTGTATCAGCGTAAAGGCGCTATCGCCGTCACGCTGGTGGATAAAAACCAGCGCGAGGCTTTTGTCGAGCAGGAAGCCAGCCGCTGCCTGGAGTGCAACTACGTGTGCAGCAAGTGCGTCGACGTCTGTCCAAACCGCGCCAATATTTCCGTGGCCGTCCCGGGGTTCCAGAATCGTTTCCAGACCCTGCACCTGGACGCTTATTGCAACGAATGCGGCAACTGCGCTCAGTTCTGCCCGTGGCAGGGGAAACCGTATAAAGACAAAATCACCGTATTCAGCCTCGAGCAGGATTTTGTCAACAGCACCAATCCGGGCTTCTTCGTCGAGGGTGCCAGCGTCAAAGTGCGTCAGAACGACCAGACGTGGCAGCTGGAAATTAACGACCGCGGCCAGTTTAACGAGGTACCGGCCCAGCTCGACGCCATGTGCCGCATCATAAGCCATATTCATCAGCATCAAAGCTATCTCCTGGGAGGCGTTGAAGTATGAGTATCCTGATCCTGAAAAATGCCACCGCCGCGCAGATCTATCCGGCGAAAGTGTGGGAGAACGTCGATATTGCCATTGAGGATGATAAAATTCTCGCCGTCGGCCCCGGCCTGTGCCAGCGCTATCCGCAGGCGCAGGTGAAAGAGATGCGCGGGCAACTGGTAATGCCCGGCATGGTCTGCTCGCACAATCACTTTTATTCCGGCCTGTCCCGGGGGATTCAGGCTAATATCGCCCCCAGCCCGGACTTTATCTCCACGCTGAAAAACCTGTGGTGGCGCCTTGACCGGGCGCTGGACGAAGAGTCGCTTTTCTACAGCGGTCTGATCTGCGCCATGGAGGCCGTGCGTAGCGGCTGCACGGCGGTTATCGATCATCATGCGTCGCCCCACTATATCGCTGGCTCCCTGAGCCAGCTGCGCAACGCTTTTCTCAAAATCGGGCTGCGCGGGATGACCTGCTTCGAAACGACCGACCGCAACTTTGGCAGCCGCGAGCTGCGCGACAGCGTTGAGGAGAACATTCGCTTTGCCAGAGAGATCGACGCCGCCCGCGAAAAAGGAGAGCTACCTTATCTGGTGGAGGCCCATATCGGCGCCCATGCGCCGTTCACCGTGCCTGATGAAGGCCTGGCGATGCTGCGCGAAGCGCTAAAAGCCACCGGCCGCGGCCTGCATATCCACGCGGCGGAAGACCGCTACGATGTTTCTCACAGCCATCACCTTTACGGCAAGGACCTGCTGGTGCGGCTGGCGGAGTTCGACCTTATCAACAGTAAGACGCTGATTGCTCACGGTCTGTATATCTCCGATGCCGACGTGGAGCTGCTCAATGCGCAGGACGGTTTCCTGGTGCATAACGCGCGCTCCAATATGAACAATCACGTCGGCTACAACTACCACCTGCCGCAGATCCGTAATCTGGCGCTCGGCACCGACGGCATTGGTTCCGATATGTTCGAGGAGCTGAAGTTTGCCTTCTTTAAACACCGCGACGCCGGCGGGCCGCTGTGGCCGGACAGCTTCGCGAAGGCGCTGAGTAACGGTAATGAACTGTTGAATCGCAACTTCAACGCCCACTTTGGCCGCCTTGAGGCGGGCTATAAAGCGGACCTCACCATTTGCGACTATATGGCGCCGACGCCGCTGATCGCGGAAAATATCGCCGGACATATCGCCTTCGGCCTGGGAGCAAACAGCGTGCGCAGCGTGATGGTGAACGGCGTGATGATCTACGAGGATCGCCAGTTCAGCTTCGACTGCGAGCCGATATTCCGCGAAGCGCAGAAAGTGGCGAAAAAAATGTGGGCGCGAATGGATGCGCTCCCCGCATAGCCCGTGCAAAAATGCTAAACCGGCCTGACAAGCCGGTTTTTTTTGCAGACAGCGCGCGTGAAATGACCCGGCAGCTTACGCGCCGCCGGGCGCAACGTTTATAGCGACAGCAGCGCGGCAGTAGCGATATTGCGCTGCTTTTGCAGCGCTCTGAGCTGCTCTTCGGTCATGATACTCAGCGCCGCCGTCGGGCAGACATCAACGCAGGCGGGGCCGCGCTCGCGGGTACCGCAAAGGTCGCACTTGACGATAACCGGCGTCAGACCGGCCTCCACCTCGATGGTAATCGCCCCAAACGGGCAGGCGACAACGCAGCTCTGACAACCAATGCAGCGTCCGCCGTCGGCTTCAACTTTCTCCGCCCCCATACTCAGCGCCCCGGTCGGGCAGGCGCCCACGCAGGGCGCATTCTCGCACTGATGACACATCACCGGCACGCTAAGATCGTCGAGGCGCATCACCTTCAGGCGGGGATGGAACTCCGCCCCCGGCGCCACATGTTCCAGCGCACAGGCAACCTCACAGGTCCTGCAGCCGATGCAGGCCTGCGAACTGGCAACGATAAAACTGGTCATATCTCCTCCCGGGCCCTGAATTGCGTCAACATCTCGCTGGCCGCCTGCCGCCCGGCGACCATGGCGGTAACCACCAGGTCCGCCCCGGTCACGGCGTCACCGCCGGCAAAGATTTTGTCATGGCTGGTTTGCGTCGTTCCGCGCCCTTTTCCACCGGTGACTATCTGCCCCCAGCGGTCCAGCTTAATGCCGTGGCCGCGTAGCCACGGCATCTCGTGAGCCTGAAAGCCAAACGCCATAATGAGCACATCGGCTTGAAGTTCAAACCCGGAATCCGGGATCGGCTGCGGCCGGCGGCGGCCGTCCGGACCCGGCTCGCCCATCTTCGTGCGGATCATCTCCACCGCGCAGACCTGCCCCTTACGGTTGAGCTGAATGCGCTGCGGCTGCACGTTAAACTCAAATTTCACGCCCTCTTCCCGCGCGTTCACCACCTCTTTTTTCGATCCGGGCATGCTCAGTTCATCGCGACGGTAAGCGCAGGTCACGCTCGCTGCGCCGCGGCGAACGGCGGTGCGCAGACAGTCCATCGCCGTATCTCCCCCGCCAAGCACCACCACGCGTTTCCCCTTGATGTCGGTCAGCGGATACTCGGCGCTCTCTTCAAGCCCCATCACCTCGCGGGTGCTGGCAATCAGGAACGGCAGGGCCTGAATCACGCCGGGGGCGTTCTCTCCCCCCAGACCGGCGGCCATCAGACCGTAGGTGCCCACGCCGAGGAAGACGGCGTCATAGTTTTTCAGCAGATCGGCAAAAGCCACGTCGCGCCCCACCTCCTGATTGAGATGAAAATTGACGCCCATGGCGCTAAAAATGTCGCGGCGCATCTCAAGCACCTTTTTATCCAGCTTGAACGGCGGGATACCGAAGGTCAGCAGACCGCCGATCTCCGGATGGCGGTCAAAAACATCAACGTGCACGCCCGCGCGCACGAGAATATCGGCGCAGCCCAGACCGGCAGGCCCGGCGCCGATCACCGCCACCCGCTCCGGTCGCGGGGCCACTTTGTCGATTGTCGGCCGCCAGCCCATCGCCAGCGCGGTATCGGTGATATAGCGCTCAAGGTTGCCAATGGCGACCGAGCCGCCTTCGTTCTTGAGCGTGCAGGCCCCTTCGCACAGCCTGTCCTGTGGACAGACCCGGCCGCAAATCTCCGGCAGGGAGCTGCTCTGATGGCATAACTCCGCCGCCTCGATAATCTTGCCCTCGTTCACCAGGCGAATGAAATCGGGAATATGATTATGTAAAGGACAGGTCCAGTTGCACCATGCCTTCTGCGCGCAGTAGAGACAGCGTTCGCTCTCATACTCCGCATCGCACTCGCTCAGCGGCTGATAAATTTCCCGGAAGTGCTGCATGCGGTCATCGGCGGGCACTTTTTTTGCGCCAACGCGCGGAGGTTTATTGAGTATCGCCCGACGTCTTACGCCGCGAACGGCTTCCAGCGGGGTTTCCAGCGCGGAGCGGATCTGCCGCGCGGTACGCAGCTGGTTAACCGCGGCTTCATCCATCAGACGCAGCGCCTGGGTTGGACAGCTGGCCACGCACGCCTGCTGACCGGAAGGATGCTGACGGCAAAGATCGCATTTCTGCGCCAGCTGCGGCGCGTCGTCATCGTTGGCCACCATCTCAATCGCCCCAAAGGGACAGGCGATGACGCAGTTTTTACAGCCGATGCACAGCGCCTCTGTAAACTGAACGCTGTCGTTGGCTACGATCAGCGCCTGGGTCGGGCAAGCGCCGACGCAGGGAGCGTCGTTGCAGTGGCGGCAGGTTGTCGCACTGCTGGCGTTGCGGTGGAAGAACACCCGAATACGCGGCAGAAAGTCGCTGCGCTGCTGGGGCCAGCTGTCCTGGCG
Organism: Klebsiella sp. GW_Kp181; assembly: GCF_040062315.1. Classification (NCBI taxonomy): domain Bacteria; kingdom Pseudomonadati; phylum Pseudomonadota; class Gammaproteobacteria; order Enterobacterales; family Enterobacteriaceae; genus Klebsiella; species Klebsiella sp. GW_Kp181. The sequence goes on along the minus strand of NZ_JBEAFR010000060.1, from coordinate 11,751 downwards.
ATGAGAGGTGACGCAGGCCACTTCACAGGCGTGGCAGCCAATACAGTTTGCAGAATCGGCAACAATAAATTTATTCATTTGCTTCCCTTTATTATTCCAGGACTCACCGGGAAGCGATGCAATAATCAGGCGATTTTTTTCAGGGTATTCATATGCTGCTCATTTTTGCGAGCCGCCTCAAAAAAAAGTGCCCCTCAGCGTAACGGCGAGATAATTATCCACGCGCGCTGAGGGAAAATTATTCGCTGCGTTCTGGATTTAATCATGTTGATAATTCAACGTATCGTGCGTAATACCAAAATGAGATTATCCCTATCTCAATGTGATAGCGCACATTTTTTGCCAACGCGTCTTATTTAAAGATATGGCCCTCAGAGAGATATTCCGCCCTTTTTCCCGTGAGTTATTTCACACAATTCCTCTTCGATTCTCCGGATATTTATTTTTGGCACATCTTACGCATATCACTCAACGTGCGCGCAACACGCTGGTGAACGCATCAGCTCAGGGAGGCAGCGGCCTTCGAATCGTAACTTCGGCTCCGTTCACGTTTATACGGAGTGAAGTCGTACAGGAGATAACAACTTCATGAAAGATATCGCCAATTCCGCCTCACGCAACGGTCATTCAACCGCACCGGTTGATGAGGTTTTACCCGTTACGCAAATGATTCTTTATGGACTACAGCACGTGCTGGTGATGTATGCGGGCGCCGTGGCGGTTCCGCTCGTTGTGGGTAATGCGGTAGGGCTCCCGCCGGAGCACATTATTTTACTGATTAGCGCCGACCTGTTTATCTGCGGCGCGGCCACCATCGTACAGTCGCTGGGGGTCGGTAAGTGGCTCGGCTGTCGGCTGCCGCTAATCCAGGGTTGTACCTTCGCCGCGCTGATCCCGATGGTGTTGATCGGCAAGGAGTATGGGATCGGCGGTATTTCCGGGGCGGTGATCGTCTCCGGTATTTTCATCCTCTGCTGCGCCCCGTGGATTAGCAAGCTCATCCGCTTCTTTCCCAAGGTGGTCATGGGCAGCATCGTCACGCTTATCGGCATGTCTATTATGCCGGTCGCTGGCGGGTGGATCGGCGGCGGCAGCAGCGAGATGAGCGGCTTTGGCGCCCCCTTCTCGCTGCTGATGGCAGCGATTACTCTGGTGATTATTCTTAATATTTACACTTTTGCCTCCGGCGTGGTGAAAAATACGTCGGTACTGATCGGCCTGATTATCGGCACCGTACTCTGGAGCTGCTTTAAGCCTCTCGACTTTAGTCTGGTCCACGCCACACCCTGGCTCCATCTACCGACCCTGATGCCGTTTGCCAAACCTGAATTTCATATTATCCCCGTCGCCCTGCTATCAATGGTCATGGTGGTGGTCATGGTGGAAACCATGTCCTCAATGATGGCGACCGGGGATATCGTCGGGAAAAAAGTTGACGCGAAAATGCTGCGCAACGGCCTTAACACCTGCGGCATCGCGACCACTATCTGCGGCTTTTTTAATCTGTTTCCCTACGCCGCGTTCGCGCAGAACGTCGGCCTGATCGGTTTAACCGGGGTACGCAGCCGCTTTGTGGTGTCGGTCTCCGGTATCATTCTGATTCTGATGGGCGTGTTCTCAAGGATGGCGGCGCTGGTGGTGCTGATACCAAAGCCGATCCTCGGCGGCGCAGGCATCGTCATGTTCGGTATGGTGGCCGTCTCCGGTATTCGTACCCTGGGGCAGGTGAACTATCGCAACAATAATAACGGCATGGTCGTGGCGTTGACCCTCGGCCTCGGCATGATGCCGGTGCTGGTGCCCAATCTGTTTACCCAGTTTCCGCCGATGGTTCAGCTGTTTCTGCACAGCGGGATCACCATCGGTACCCTGACGGCTATCGTCGCCAACCTCACCCTCAACGGCAGCGTACCTTTCCGCGTTAACCACGAAACGCCGGTCCCCGATCCGGCCCCGCCGAGCTCAGCGGCGCGCAATATGGCCGTCAGAACCGTCAGAATGTGGCTCCTGCTGCGCAAAGTTCAGAAGGAGAGACAGCCTGAAGAAGCCCAGGAGGGACAGTAATGCCCACCCGAATCCTGTTTGCCTTGATCACCCTGCTGCTGCTGGCGATACCCGTCGTGCAGCAGGGAATAGCGCAGGGCCTTAGCGGCCGCTTTAGTTATGCCCTGCTGTTCTAAGTTTAAGGACCACTGCTATGAAGAGAGTAACGACCGTCTGCCCCTACTGCGCCTCCGGCTGCAAAATGCAGCTCACGGTAGAGGAGGGAAAAATTACCCACGCCGACGCCGCGATGGGGAAAAACAATCAGGGCACCCTGTGCCTTAAGGGCTACTACGGCTGGGATTTTATTGACGACCCGCAGATCCTCACGCCGCGCCTGAAAACCCCTATGATCCGCCGCCAGCGCGGCGGCAAGCTGGAATCCGTCTCCTGGGACGAAGCGCTCGATTATGTGGCAAATCGCCTCAGCGACATCAAGGCGAAATACGGGCCGGACGCGATTCAGACCACCGGCTCTTCGCGCGCCACCGGCAACGAAACCAACTACATCATGCAAAAATTTGCGCGCGCCGTTATTGGTACCAATAACGTCGACTGCTGCGCACGCGTCTGACACGGCCCTTCGGTTGCAGGTCTGCACCAGTCGGTCGGCAACGGCGCAATGAGTAATGCCATCACCGAGATCGATAATACCGATCTGGTGTTTATTTTCGGCTATAACCCGGCGGATTCGCACCCGATCGTGGCGAATCACATCCTCAATGCTAAACGCAACGGGGCCAAAATCATCGTCTGCGATCCGCGCAAAATCGAAACCGCGCGCATTGCCGACCTGCATCTGGCCCTGAAAAACGGTTCCAATATTGCGCTGCTCAACGCCATCGGGCAGGTGATTATTGCAGAGGATCTCTACGATAAATCCTTTGTCGCCGGGCGTTCCGAAGGTTTCGAAGCGTATCGCAAAATCGTCGAAGGCTATACGCCGGAGTCGGTGGAAGCCATCACCGGCGTCAGCGCCAGGCAGATTCGCGAATGCGCGCGGCTGTATGCCACCGCCGGAAACGCCATGATTCTGTGGGGAATGGGCGTGACCCAGTTCTGGCAGGGCGTTGAAACGGTGCGTTCCCTGACCAGCCTGGCGATCCTCACTGGCAATCTGGGGAAACCGCACGTCGGCGTTAATCCGGTGCGCGGCCAGAATAACGTCCAGGGCGCCTGCGACATGGGGGCGCTGCCGGACACCTATCCCGGCTATCAGTACGTGAAATTTCCGGAGAATCGGCAAAAGTTCGCCAAAGCCTGGGGCGTCGGGAGCCTGCCGGAGAACCCTGGCTACCGCATCAGCGAGCTGCCGCACCGCGTAGCGCACGGCGAAGTGCGGGCGGCGTATATCATGGGAGAGGATCCGCTCCAGACCGATGCCGAGCTTTCCGCCGTGCGTCAGGCCTTCGAAGAGATGGAGCTGGTCATCGTCCAGGATATCTTTATGACCAAAACCGCCGCGGCGGCCGATGTGATTCTGCCCTCGACCTCATGGGGCGAGCATGAAGGCGTCTATACCGCAGCGGACCGCGGCTTCCAGCGGTTTTTCAAGGCGGTAGAGCCGAAGTGGGATCTGAAAACCGACTGGCAGATCATCTGTGAGATCGCCACCCGTATGGGTTATCCGATGAAGTACGACAACACCCAGCAGATCTGGGATGAACTCCGCCACCTGTGCCCCAACTTCTTCGGCGCGACCTACGAGAAAATGGGGGAACTGGGCTACGTGCAGTGGCCGTGTCGCGACGAGTCGGAGGCGGACCAGGGCACTTCGTATCTGTTTGCGGAACGTTTCTCCACCCCGAACGGGCTGGCGCAGTTCTTCACCTGCGAATGGCAAGCGCCGATCGATAAGCTGAGCGACGAGTATCCACTGGTGCTCTCCACGGTGCGCGAAGTGGGCCACTACTCCTGCCGTTCGATGACCGGCAACTGCGCGGCGCTGGCCAAACTGGCGGACGAACCGGGCTACATCCAGATCAACACCGCCGACGCAAAACGTCTCGGCATTGAGGACGAAGAACTGGTGTGGGTTCACTCGCGCAAAGGCAAGGTGATTTCCCGGGCGAAGATCAGCGACAGGCCGAATAAAGGGGCCGTCTATATGACCTATCAATGGTGGATCGGCGCCTGCAACGAGCTGGTCACCGAGAATCTCAGCCCAATCACCAAAACCCCCGAGTACAAGTACTGCGCCGTTAACGTTGAGCGCATTGCCGATCGGCAAGCCGCCGAAAGGTACGTCATTGAGGAATACAGCAAGCTGAAAGCCCGCCTGCGCGAAAGCGCCGCGGGGTAAAAAATATCGCCCCGGCGGTCAATCCCCGGGGCGATATTGTCTCTGCTTATTTTTTCTGGTGACGTCCATCAACGCTATCCGACAGCCGTCAGATCCTTGCGGCAGCGGCGCGCGACCGCAAGATACTGCTGCGGAGTGTCTACATCCCAGTGAATTCCCTGATTCTCCACCGGGATAACGCGTACTGCCATCTGACCGATGACCTCCCTCAGGGTGGCCTCTTCCGCCGCGTGGTTAATCAAAGATATCGCCCGCTGCGGCAGAAGTACCGGGTGGCCTTTTCCGCGATCGTAAGCCGGAATGAGGCAGCTTTCCGCGTCGGCGTTGGCCCATAGCCTGCGGTATACGCCCGGCGTGACCTCCGGCATATCGCCCAGCGCCAGAAAGAAACGCGAAGCGCGGATATGGCTCACCCCGCACTGAATCGAAGAGAACATGCCCTCCTGATATCGCGGGTTAAAGACCACCTCAACGCCCGGATGGTCCTGATAGCACGCGGCCAACTCATCGCCGCGAAACCCCGTGACCAGCACCACCCGATCGCAGAACGCCAGGGCGCTGGCCAGGGCGCTATCCAGAATCGTTCCTTCGCCCCACGGCATCATCATTTTCCACTTGCCCATGCGGCTTGAGAGCCCGGCAGCCAGCATAATGCACTGCTTATCGACTTTTTTTCTCATTGTCATCCTCCTCCTGCGGCCGAAAAAGCGCCGCCGTCAACTGGCGACGGCGGCGCTTACGATGGTCAGGATTTCAGCACGGCTTTAATCGAGGTGATGATCGGCTGATATCCCGTACAGCGGCAGATATTTCCCTCCAGCGCCTCTTTCAGCTCATCGTCGCTGGGGGCCGGGTTGGCATCCAGCAGCGCTTTAGCGCTCATCAATACGCCGGGGGTGCAGAAGCCGCACTGAACGCCGCCGTGACGAATAAAGGCATTCTGCAATTTTTTGCCGACCGGATCGTGATGCAGCGCTTCGACGGTAGTGACCTCCGCCCCGTTGCACTGGGCGGCCAGCAGCAGGCAGGAGCAGACCGATTTTCCGTCCAGAATGACGGTGCAGGCGCCGCACTCACCCACCGAACAGCCCTCTTTGGTGCCGGTTAACTTGAGATCTTCACGTAGAAAATCGATCAGGCGGACATTGTCTTTAACATCGCGGGCAATGCGGATGCCATTCACTTTTAGCTCAATATGGTTCATGTTCATGGCTCCTTATTTCTTCTGCTCTGTCATGACTTCCTGCAGCATCTGCCGGAACATATCGATAAATACGGGGACTTTATAGGGGGCTGACCAGCGTCCGCCGATGGCTTTTTCTACCTTGTCGTGAAGCACGCCGGCCGCATAGTCGATGGTGGCGGCGTCTAGCGTCTTACCGGTGAGCGCCTGCTCAACCTCAGTCAGCCGCTGCGGTTTAGCCATCAGCGCGCCATCCACCAGACGGCACAGGCGAACCACGCCCTTATCGACCATGAACTGCCCGGTTAAGCTCTGGCGCGTAATGTTCAACGCATTGCGCCGGCCAAGCTGCAGATAGCGATTGATCAGCGGTTGCTGCGTCGGCGCCGGCAGGATAAAGCGGACCACCAGCTCATCGGGTTCAAGAAGGGTGCGATAGCCGCCCACGACGAATTCGCTGACCGGCATCCGGCGCGTTCCGCGCGCGCTGCGCAGCTCGACTTCCGCATCATAGATAATGAGCGGCGGCATGGAGTCCGCGCACGGGGCGGCGTTGACGATATTGCCGCCGATCGTTGCCCGATTGCGCAGCTGCAGGGAGCCGACGGTTTTACAGGCAGTGACCAGTAGCGGATAGCGTTGCTGAATCAACGGATGCTTAACCAGATCGGTAAAGCAGACGCCGGAACCAATTGAGACGCCACCCTCAACGTCAAAAATCTCCTTCAGCTCCGCCAGCCCGGCAATATTAACAAGCGGCACTTCGCCGGACAGCATCCGGGCCTGAACCAGCACATCGGTACCGCCGGCAATAGGCATTGTCCCCTTCTCGGCCATCAGCGTCAGAGCCTCTTTCAGGGTTTGCGGGACGCTCAGCGACAGGGTGTTGAGGCGGTGAACCTGTTTCTTATCGCCCGATTCCAGCATCTGCTCGCTCTGGCGTTCCGGCTTCTTAAGGTTATAGCCGAGGCGAACCTGTTCAAGCGTCAGCGGCAGGGTCCGGTTGGGTCGGTCGATGGCGAAGCTCACCGCGTTGTTGAGGGCCGCAGCGCCCAGTTCGAGCACCGGTTCGCCGATAACCTTCGCCCCCATCGGGCCCGCTTTATCATAGTTTTCCACCGCGATGATATCGATGTGCGGCATATCCTTGATGGTCGGCAGCAGATAGGTATCGAAGTTTTCCGATTTCACCACGCCGTGCTCGGTGTTGAAATCCTCCAGCATGCCGTAGCCGATCATCCCCTGCAGCACGCCGCCGTAAACCTGGCCGCTAAAGCCAACCGGGTTAATGACTTTTCCCACATCGTGAGTGGCGACGACGTTATTGACGGTAATTTTACCGGTGCGCATATCCACCGCCACGTCGGCCAGCTGGCAGCCGTACACCCAGGTGAAATAGGGGCTGCCGCAGCCTTTCTCTTCATCCCAGTGAATATTCGGCGCCACGTGCCAGCCGTAGGCGGAGAGGTTTGCCCCGGTAGCCCGGGTCATATCGCACACCTGCTGGAAACTGAGACTCAGCTCCGGGTTGTGGCGGTTGAACACGTTGCCATTTTGCCAGGCAATATCGTCAATGCTCTGCGCTTTTAGCGTTTCCCTGACGGCGTCCGCCATGCGTTGTTTAATTTTGTTCGCCGCGCTCAGAATCGCCTGCCCGCCCATCAGGGTACCGCGCGAAGCGACCGTTGAGCCGCCGTCGGCGATCATCGCGGTGGCCGGTTCGCTAAACATCACCCGGTCGAGCGCAATACCAAAGGCTTCCGCCGCCAGCAGCGACATGGTGGTCTGCAGCCCCTGCCCGTTCTCGGATACCGAAGTGGAAATGTTCACGCTGGCGTCGGCATTCACCTGAATCAGGGCCGAGGACGCATCCAGCCCCTCCGCCCCCAGAGAGCAGCCGCGATGGCTCAGCGCGAAGCCAATCCCGTAGCGGATCGGGCCGCCTTCCGCGTTAAGTTTTTTATAGTGCTCGCGTTTGGCCTCATATTCGGCCTTGAGCAGCGTCTTCTCCAGCACCTCCTGCGCGGAGACGGTGTGTTCGCTGAAGACCTGCCCGGCCATGCTGGTATCGCCCTGCTTGAGAATATTGCGCAAACGGAATTCGACGGGCGACAGGCCCAGTTCGCCCGCCACGTCATCCATCAGCGATTCGTTGGCGAAAATGACCTGCGGCGCGCCGTAGCCGCGATAGGCCGAGGTGTAGTTGTTGTTGGTATACACCCCCACCAGATCGACGCGCACGTTAGGAATATTATAGGGGCCCGCCGCCTGGACGGAACTGCGCCAGGTGACAAACACCGTCTGGCCGCAGTAGCTGCCGCCATCGGCGATGATGTCAATTTTAATCGCCTGAATACGCGCGTCGTCGTCCACGCCAATGCGGTATTTCATCTTATAAGGATGGCGCTTGTAACTCTCGCGCATCGACTGTTCACGGTTATAGGAGATCTTAACCGGCCGTCCGGTCAGGTGCACCAGCAGCGCCGCGCGGCAGGAGACGTTATCGATAATGTCATCCTTACCGCCGAAGGAGCCGCCGAGGACCGAACGCTTAATATTGACTTTCGCCTGGGGCAGGTCGAGATATTTGGCAATCACCGCCCGGGTGCGGTGAGCGTTCTGAATCGACCCTTCAATGGTCATGATCTGTTCATTATTGTCCAGATAGGCAGTAATGGACTCCGGCTCAATATAGCCATGCTCCTGAAAACCCACTTCATATTCACGTTCAAAGATATGGGTGGAGGCGGCAAAGCCGGCTTCTATATCGCCCTTCGCCGTGTGGTGGCGATTGATGATATTGCTATCGAGTTCGCTGTGGATAAGGCGCGCCCCGGGCTTCATGGCCTCTTCCGGCGAAGTAATCGGTTCCCACGGGGTATAGGTGATTTTGATTTTATCGACGGCAATGCAGGCCGCCTCATAGGATTCCGCCGCCACGACGGCTACCACGTCGCCGCGGTAGGCGATCTCCTTGTCAATAATCGGCGGATGATCGGGAACAATCGCCCCCAGTTTGCGCTGGCCGGGTATATCGTCCCAGGTGGCGATGCGCACGACCCCCGGGACTTTTTCCGCCTCCGACAGGTCGAGAGAATCAATACGCCCGGCAGGGATATCGACGTAGCGGCATACGCCATACAGCATATTATTCATGGTGATGTCATCGCCGTAGACAGCTTTACCCGTCACCTTGGCGAGCCCGTCTACGCGGGGCACCTCACTGCCAACAAGCACTGTATCCATATTATTCAGTCTCCACTCACAAAGAAAGATGACTGAATAAAGCAATGGCTATGCCACCTATAAATAAAGGGTTATTTGAGGGTAAGTTATGTGAAGCATCTCTAAAAAAACCTGCCGCTGAAAAAATATGACATGGATAAGCCTGCCGGGTAATTATCAAAAAGAGAACAGGCGTATCACTATGATAATCGGTTGTTCTCAATTCTCTTTCCCGGGGCCGCCCCGCCGCTAATCATTGACGACATACATAGATCTCAGCCTTCGCTTGCGGTCAAAAAGCGGACTCAGGAGGTTAAGCCGTGAATGTTAACGCTCGCCACGGCAGCAGCTTTTTGCCATCAAATTTCGAATAAAAATTAAAATAATTTCAATAATGGAATTTAAGTTCCATAAAATATGCGGTAAACAAATGTGATATATATCATAATTTTAACAATACATCGGCATACTGATAGCTACCCCCCCCATTTGCAAGCTAAAAAATTACTCTATATATCAGATGATTATAAACAAAGCCCTTGTATAAACAAGGCTGCTACACTTGCCTCACAAAACACACTCGAAACAAAACTTTCAAAATGTGATCTGTTTGCATTTTTATTTCACTTATTGCGTCAATAATAACGTCTCACTAAACGCACTCTGCCCGCCTTAATGGCGCAGCAGAAATCCTAACCCCCCGGAGGATGCAATGAAGGAAGTGAGATCAGGATTTATCAGAACCGTTTATATTGGCCCACCCCTTTTCCACCCTCACGCTGCCGGGGACTTTCTGAACGTCGACCATCCCGGAGGACCCAGCCCCGCATCTACCGATGATTCATCATTAATCAAAAAGAAACCTCTTTGATCGGTTTTATTTAGCGCATAGCAATCGCGCTAAATAGTTGCACTAAGAACAAAAAATTATTTCATCCCGACCGTGCTTCGCCTGGCGCAAAGGCAGGCCATAACGGGGATGGAATGACACGTTTTTATCTCGTGCCGTTAATCAAAACAAAAGGTATAAAAATGTCTCTTATTATGAATCTGAACCTACAGCAGAGAAAACGACTACACCAGATAACCCTGGTTGCGACATTTGGCGGCCTGTTATTCGGTTATGACACCGGCGTTATTAATGGCGCATTTTCCTCTCTGAAACAATATATGGCTTTGACGCCGACCACTGAAGGTCTGGTCATGAGCGTATTGCTGATCGGCGCTGCGCTAGGCAGCGTGTTCGGGGGAAAATTCGCCGATTTCTTTGGCAGAAGAAAATACCTGCTTTTTTTATCCTTTATTTTTTTCATCGGCGCACTGATGTCCGCTCTGGCGCCAGATATCACCGTACTGCTTATTTCACGTTTCATCCTCGGCTATGCCGTCGGCGGCGCTTCGGTCACCGCCCCCACCTTTATATCTGAAGTCGCGCCAACGGAAATGCGCGGAAAACTCACTGGCTTAAATGAAGTCGCGATTGTCATCGGCCAGTTAGCCGCATTTGCCATCAACGCCATTATTGGCATCCTCTGGGGCCATCTGCCCGACGTCTGGCGCTATATGCTGATGGTACAGACCATTCCCGCTATCTGCCTGTTTATCGGCATGCTGCGTTCGCCGGAAAGCCCTCGCTGGCTCGTTAGCAAAAACCGCCATGAAGAAGCGCTGGAAATTTTAAAGCAAATCCGCCCGCTTGAACGCGCAACCAAAGAATTCAACGATATCACCACCTTAATTAAGGCCGAAGCCGATAAAAAGCTCCATTCGCAAAACGCCTTTATCACCATCCTTCAGACGCCATGGATTTTCAAACTCCTGCTGGTAGGGGTGATTTGGGCGGCGCTGCAGCAGACCACCGGGGTCAACGTCATTATGTACTATGGCACTGAGATCCTGAGCAGCGCCGGATTCTCCGAAAGAACCTCCTTGATCTGTAACGTGCTGAACGGCGTGTTCTCCGTCGGCGGCATGTTATTTGGCGTTCTGTTCCTGGTCGATCGTTTTAAGCGTAAAACCATCATTATTTATGGTTTCGCGATCATGGCTACCCTGCACCTTATCATTGCCGGCGTAGACTACACCCTGGTCGGCGACATCAAAGCCACGGCCATCTGGCTGCTCGGCGCGATGTTCGTTGGCGTAATGCAGGGGACGATGGGCTTTATCACCTGGGTGGTGCTGGCGGAACTCTTTCCGCTCAAGTTCCGCGGACTGTCGATGGGCATATCGGTATTTTTCATGTGGGTGATGAACGCCATCGTCAGCTATCTGTTCCCATTATTGCAGGCCAAGCTCGGGTTAGGCCCGGTGTTCCTGATTTTTGCCGCGATTAACTACCTGGCGATTATTTTTGTCGTCACGGCGCTACCTGAAACATCAAATAAATCGCTGGAGCAGCTGGAAGAAGAGCTGTCGGCCAATAAATCTTCAGCACGACTCAATGCAGCAACAAAGGAAAGCGGATTATGATCGATAACATTACGCAAGATAATCTTCATCTGTCATGCCGGGCGAAAAATAAAGCGGAAGTGCTGGCGATGATTGGCGCTGACTTTAAAGCCAGGGGTTATGTCAGTGAAGATTGCGTGGCCTTTCTTGCTGAAAGAGAGCGCCAGGTCTCCACCTTTTTAGGTAACGGCATTACGCTGCCGCATCTGCCTAAATCAGCCACAAACATCATAGTTAAAACCGGCGTTGAGATTTATCAGTTCCCTGACGGCGTAATCTGGGACAGAAATAACGTCATGTTCATTGCCATTGGCGTGATTGCTAAAGAGAGTGAGCACATTGATGTGCTAAGAGAAGTCGCGTCAATCTTTAGCGATGAAGTTATCGCCAGAGCGCTGTCATTGATTGCCAATAAAGCGGACTTTTTAAGGATCCTCCAGCAAAACCAATAAGCACGGCGCGCTACCGAAAGTCGTCAGATAAAAGCCTGCTTGTGGACTGCACCCCAAAAGTTGGACACCCAACTGAGTAAGGTGCAGTTTTTTAT
>NZ_JBEAFR010000059.1:0-70113 GCF_040062315.1 Klebsiella sp. GW_Kp181 | reverse complement strand
GCACCGGATTCTGATTCCGGCATTCCGAGGTTCGAATCCTCGTACCCCAGCCAATTTCAAAAGACGCTCGCTTCAGAGGAGCGCTTGTTGAAGTCTCTCCAGGCTGTGATTAAGTCTGACTTCAGCACAAGATAGCCAAAATAAAATTGGGGTATCGCCAAGCGGTAAGGCACCGGATTCTGATTCCGGCATTCCGAGGTTCGAATCCTCGTACCCCAGCCAATAAATAGCAAAAAGCTCGCTTCGGCGAGCTTTTTGCGTTCTGGTATTTCGGCGATACCGGCGGAACTTCCCGACCCGGCCGCATCTACGGCAGCCGGGCCGCTCAACGTTACAACCCCAACGCGTATTTCAACGCCTGACGCTTCAGTCCGCCAGCGCGCTCGGCCGCCATCAGCCCAATATTTCTCAGTATCCGCACCGGTGGCAAATCGTTGCTAAATCCGGCGTAAAACAGATCCATCCCCGACTGCATAATAAAGTTGTCCGCCTGACGGCGCGTCTGGTAGCGCTTGAGCACCGGTAGGCTGGCCCACTCTTCGCCGTGGGCTTTTGCCCTGGCCAGGACATCCAGCAGCGCATCGACATCGCGATAGCCCAGATTGACCCCCTGCCCCGCCAGCGGATGAATGGTGTGCGCAGCATCGCCCACCAGCGCCAGCCCAGGTTTGACATACTGCAATGCATGGCGACGGATCAACGGAAACGCGCCCGCGCTTAGCGGCGTCATCTCTCCCAGCCGCGCCGGGAAGTGGTGATTAATTTCCTGCTGTAGCTGAGCCATGCTCATGCCCTGCAGCTGGCGAATCCTCGCCGGCGTGTCGTACCACACCAGCGAAGCCCAATGATCGAACAACGGTAAAAACGCCCGTGGCCCCGCAGGGGTAAACTGCTGCCAGGTACTATCGCCGGGATCCTCCGCGCACTGCACGCTGATCAACATACAGGATTGTTGGTACTGCCAGGCATGGATACCGATTCCTGCCAGCTGCCGCACCTGTGAACTGGCGCCGTCCGCGCCCACCACCAGCCGCGCATCAAGCTGGCTGCCATCGGTCAGCGTGACCGAAGCGTGCGTCTCTGCGCGACGCATCTCCTGAAGCGATGTGCCCACCCGCAGGGTGATGTTCTCGTGGGTCTCCAGCGCCTGCCATAGGGCACGCTGCAGGACGTTATTCTCTACCATATAGCCCAGTTCCGGCAGCTTCAGCTCCGCGGCGTTAAACACCACATGCGCGCTTTCCCACTCCCAGGTCTCGAGCTGGCGATAGGCATGGGCGCGCATGGACCGCACGCTATCCCAGACCCCCAGGCCTCTCAGCAGCCCTACCGATGAGGCGCCGATCGCCGAAATACGCACGTCAGGCGTGGAAGAAGCGTCAAAAGCCGGCGGCGCGTTTTTTTCAATGACCGTCACCGTAAACCCCTGCTGCGCCAGGCCTAGCGCCAGGGCGCCGCCGACCATCCCGCCGCCAACGATAACGACATCTGTTGCATGAATTGTCATGGCTATTATCCTTAAACCCGAATCTCCTCAGTTTACCGGATTTTTATTCGGCTTGCGGTGATTACGGTCGTACTGGTCAGGGCGCGGTCAAAGCATTACAATACGCGCCCTGCAATCCTGGCTTTATATCCGTCACCCTTCACATTGCAGAGCAACATCCGGTGAAGACGCTGACTTTGGGTATACCTAATTAAGCATGAGCAAGTCGATGACAAAAAAACTCCATATTAAAACCTGGGGCTGTCAGATGAACGAATACGATTCATCAAAGATGGCCGATCTGCTGGATGCCACCCACGGGTATCAACTCACCGAAGTGGCGGAAGAAGCGGATGTGCTGCTGCTCAATACCTGCTCAATCCGTGAGAAGGCTCAGGAAAAAGTTTTCCATCAGCTAGGACGCTGGAAGCTGTTAAAAGAGAAGAACCCCAACCTGATCATTGGCGTTGGCGGCTGCGTGGCTTCTCAGGAAGGCGATCATATTCGCCAGCGCGCCCACTATGTCGATATTATTTTTGGGCCGCAGACCCTGCACCGTCTGCCGGAAATGATCAACTCGGTACGAGGCAACCGCAGCCCGGTCGTCGATATCAGCTTCCCGGAAATCGAAAAGTTCGACCGCCTGCCGGAACCGCGCGCCGAAGGCCCAAGCGCCTTTGTTTCCATCATGGAAGGCTGCAATAAGTACTGCACCTACTGCGTGGTGCCTTACACCCGCGGTGAGGAAGTGAGCCGCCCAAGCGACGATATCCTGTTTGAAATCGCCCAGCTTGCGGCTCAGGGCGTACGTGAAGTCAACCTGCTCGGGCAGAACGTGAACGCCTGGCGCGGGGAAAACTACGACGGCACCACCGGTAGCTTTGCCGATCTCCTGCGTCTGGTTGCGGCGATCGACGGTATCGACCGGATCCGCTTTACCACCAGCCACCCCATCGAGTTCACCGACGATATCATCGAGGTTTACCGCGATACGCCGGAGCTGGTCAGCTTCCTGCACCTGCCGGTACAGAGCGGTTCCGACCGCGTGCTGAACCTGATGGGCAGAACCCATACGGCGCTGGAATATAAAGCGATTATCCGTAAACTGCGCGCGGCGCGTCCGGATATTCAGATCAGCTCCGACTTCATCGTTGGCTTCCCTGGCGAAACCACCCAGGATTTCGAGCAGACCATGAAGCTGATTGCCGATGTGAATTTCGACATGAGCTACAGCTTCATCTTCTCCGCGCGTCCGGGAACGCCGGCGGCCGATATGGTCGACGATGTACAGGAAGAGGATAAGAAGCAGCGTCTGTATATTCTGCAGGAGCGCATCAACCAGCAGGCGATGGCCTGGAGCCGCCGTATGCTCGGCACCGTGCAGCGCATTCTGGTGGAAGGTACCTCACGCAAGAGCATCATGGAGCTGTCTGGCCGCACCGAGAATAACCGCGTGGTGAACTTCGAAGGCTCGCCTGAGATGATCGGTAAGTTTGTTGATGTCGAGATCACCGACGTCTGGACAAACTCCCTGCGCGGTAAAGTGGTGCGCACAGAGGACGAAATGGGTCTGCGTATCGCGGAAACCCCGGAGTCGGTGATTGCCCGTACCCGTAAAGAAAACGATTTGGGCGTCGGTATCTACCAGCCATAATCCGTTCAGGCCTGCCGCTCCGGCAGGCCTTGTATTTCCTCTCCTGAACCCAATATCTACAGCGATGCTTGCGCCATATTCCGATGACGTGAATAATTTCCTGACCGGCTACCCTCCGGCTATCAATGTATAAGAGGAACAGTTTGAATACAGACACTCGCGAAATCACCCTTGAGCCCGCGGACAACGCCCGTCTGCTGAGCCTGTGCGGCCCGTTTGATGACAACATTAAACAGCTGGAACGCCGTCTCGGCATCGAGATTAACCGTCGTGACAACCACTTTAAACTGACCGGCCGGCCGATTTGCGTCACCGCAGCGGCGGATATCCTGCGCAGTCTGTACGTTGATACCGCGCCGATGCGCGGCGAAATTCAGGATATTGAACCGGAACAAATTCATCTGGCGATCAAAGAAGCCCGCGTGCTGGAGCAGAGCGCCGAAAGCGTGCCGGATTACGGCAAGGCCGTGAATATCAAAACCAAGCGTGGCGTGATTAAGCCGCGTACGCCGAATCAGGCGCAGTACATCGCCAATATTCTTGACCATGATATTACCTTCGGCGTCGGCCCTGCCGGGACCGGAAAAACCTACCTGGCGGTCGCCGCAGCGGTAGACGCGCTGGAGCGCCAGGAGATCCGCCGTATTCTTCTGACCCGTCCGGCGGTTGAGGCCGGCGAAAAACTGGGCTTCCTGCCCGGCGATCTGAGCCAGAAAGTGGACCCGTACCTGCGGCCGCTGTACGACGCGCTGTTTGAGATGCTCGGCTTCGAGAAAGTTGAAAAGCTGATTGAGCGCAACGTGATTGAAGTCGCGCCGCTGGCCTATATGCGTGGCCGTACGCTGAACGATGCGTTCATCATTCTTGATGAAAGCCAGAACACCACCATCGAACAGATGAAAATGTTCCTGACTCGTATCGGCTTTAACTCTAAGGCGGTCATTACCGGCGACGTCACGCAGATTGACCTGCCGCGCAGCACCAAATCGGGCCTGCGCCACGCAATTGAAGTGCTGGCAGAAGTCGATGAGATTAGCTTCAACTTCTTCCATAGCGAAGACGTGGTGCGCCATCCGGTGGTTGCCCGTATCGTTAACGCCTATGAAGCCTGGGAAGAAGCAGACCAGAAACGTAAAGCAGAGCTGGCCGCCGAACGCAAACGCGAAGCCCAGGAACAGGAGCATAAATGAGTCAGGTCATTCTCGATTTACAGCTGGCTTGCGAAGATAACAGCGGAATGCCGGATGAAGCCCTGTTTCAGCGCTGGGTCGATAGCGTTATTCCGCAGTTCCAGGAGGAGTCGGAACTCACGATTCGGCTGGTTGATGAAGCGGAAAGCCACGAGCTGAATCTGACCTATCGTGGGAAAGATAAACCGACTAACGTGCTCTCTTTCCCCTTCGAAGCGCCACCCGGCATCGAAATGCCGCTGCTTGGCGATCTGGTCATCTGTCGTCAGGTGGTCGAGCAGGAAGCGCAAGAGCAAGGTAAACCGCTGGAGGCGCACTGGGCGCATATGGTCGTCCACGGTAGCCTGCATCTTTTGGGCTATGACCATATTATTGATGAAGAAGCGGAAGAGATGGAATCCCTCGAAACGGAGATAATGCTTGCTCTGGGCTATGAGGATCCGTACATTGCCGAGAAGGAATAACCTGTTGCCGGCTTTGCCGGCGACTGGCCGCTATGCCGGGCGCTGAGTATACGCGTGACGAGCGACTATTTAACCAACATGAGAACCCATACGACGCCATGAGCGACGACAATTCACACAGTAGCGACACAGTAAACAGCAAAAAGGGATTCTTCTCCCTGTTACTCAGCCAGCTTTTTCACGGGGAACCGAAAAACCGTGATGAACTGCTGGCGCTGATCCGTGATTCCGGGCAAAACGACCTTATCGACGAAGATACGCGCGATATGCTCGAAGGGGTAATGGATATCGCCGACCAGCGCGTCCGCGACATCATGATCCCCCGCTCGCAGATGATTACCCTGAAACGCAACCAGACGCTGGACGAGTGCCTCGATGTGATCATCGAATCCGCCCACTCGCGTTTCCCGGTGATCAGCGAAGACAAAGATCACATCGAAGGGATTCTGATGGCCAAAGATCTGCTGCCGTTTATGCGCAGCGATGCTGAAGCCTTCAGCATGGAAAAAGTGTTGCGCCCAGCGGTTGTCGTGCCCGAAAGCAAGCGGGTTGACCGCATGCTGAAGGAGTTCCGCTCCCAGCGTTATCATATGGCTATCGTTATCGATGAGTTTGGCGGCGTCTCGGGTCTGGTGACCATTGAAGATATCCTTGAGCTGATCGTCGGTGAGATAGAAGACGAATATGACGAAGAAGAAGATATCGATTTCCGTCAGCTGAGCCGCCATACGTGGACGGTACGCGCGCTGGCCTCAATCGAAGACTTCAACGAAGCCTTCAGCACCCACTTCAGTGATGAAGAGGTTGATACCATCGGTGGTCTGGTGATGCAGGCCTTTGGCCATCTGCCCGCCCGCGGCGAGTCTATCGACATTGATGGTTACCAATTCAAGGTCGCAATGGCCGACAGCCGACGTATTATTCAGGTACACGTAAAGCTTCCTGATGATGCCCCGCAGCCGAAGCTGGAAGACTAATCCAACGGGACGATTAACCTAAATGGTATTTGCCTCTCTCATTGAACGCCAGCGCGTGCGCCTGCTGCTGGCGCTTTTATTCGGAGCCAGCGGAACGCTGGCTTTTTCACCTTATGACATCTGGCCGGCGGCGATTATTTCATTAATCGGCCTGCAGGGCTTAACCCTCAACCGCCGTCCTGTGCAAAGCGCCGCGATCGGCTATTTCTGGGGCTTAGGGCTGTTCGGCTCCGGTATTAACTGGGTCTACGTGAGTATCGCGCAGTTCGGCGGTATGCCCGGGCCGGTCAACGTTTTCCTGGTCGTTCTGCTGGCCGCCTATCTCTCTCTGTACACCGGATTATTTGCCGGTATTCTTTCGCGCCTGTGGCCAAAAACCAGCTGGGTACGCGTTGCCATCGCCGCCCCGGTGATATGGCAGGTTACCGAGTTTCTGCGCGGCTGGGTGCTGACCGGCTTTCCGTGGTTACAGTTTGGCTACAGCCAGATCGACGGTCCGCTCAAAGGGCTGGCGCCCGTTATGGGCGTCGAGGCGATTAACTTCCTGCTGATGATCGTCAGCGGTTTGCTGATACTGGCTATCGTGCAGCGCAGCTGGAAGCCGCTGGTCGCTGCCGTCGTGCTGTTCGCCCTGCCCTTCCCGCTGCGCTATATTCAGTGGTATCAGCTGCTGCCGGAGCGCGCGACCACGGTTTCGCTGGTACAGGGAGATATCCCCCAGGCGATGAAATGGGACCAGGATCAACTACTCAATACCCTGAAAACCTATCTGGATCTCACCCAACCGCATATGGGCAAATCGCAGCTGATCGTCTGGCCGGAGTCGGCGATACCGGATCTGGAAATTAATCAGCAGCGCTTCCTCAGTATGATGGATGACCTGATGCGGTCGAAAAACAGCTCGCTGATTACCGGCATCGTCGACGCGCGCCTGAACGCGCGTAATCGCTACGATACTTACAACACCATTATTACGCTGGGCAAAGATAACCCGTACAGCTACGACTCAAAGAATCGCTACAACAAGAACCATCTGGTGCCGTTTGGCGAGTTTGTGCCGCTGGAATCGATTCTGCGTCCGCTGGCGCCATTCTTTGATCTGCCAATGTCCTCTTTCAGCCGCGGTCCGTACGTGCAGCCGCAGCTGGTGGCGCATAACATGCGACTGACGGCGGCTATCTGCTACGAGATCATCCTTGGCGAGCAGGTGCGGGATAACTTCCGCCCGGACACGGATTTTCTGCTAACCATCTCTAACGACGCGTGGTTCGGCAAATCTATCGGCCCGTGGCAGCATTTCCAGATGGCGCGTATGCGCGCGCTGGAGCTGGCCCGTCCGCTACTGCGTAGCACCAATAACGGCATAACCGCGATCATCGGCCCGCGCGGTGAAATTCAGGCAATGATCCCGCAGTTCACCCGCGCCGTGTTAACCAGCCAAGTGACCCCAACGACAGGACTGACGCCGTACGCTCGTACGGGAAACTGGCCGCTGTGGGCGTTAACCATCCTTTTCGGTTTTGGCGCCCTGCTGATGAGTCTGCGCCAGCGCCGTCAATAATTCCTCCTTTCTCTTCTACCGCGGCGGCTTTCGCCGCCGCGGGCATCTCTTCCTTTCGTTGCATATTGGCACGGCCATTGCTTAATAAATTCCCGTAGCAACGCGATCCTGAGGGGTACAACCCGGTTGCACCACCACAGATCATCAGGCAGCGCTATTTTGGTGCAATGGGGGATTTTTGCCTTTAAATGGTGCGGTGCGCCTCGCAAAAACCAACAATATAGCAGCAAAATCTTTACATTAAGCCAAACTAAATGCTAACAAACACATACAAATGCTGCACGCAAAGACGGCAGCCATAAAAAGCACACACATTCACAATGGGTATCAATAGCGTTTAACGACGCTGAGGATAAGGAGTCGGATATGCAATTACGTAAACTGGCCGCAGCGATGCTGGTCATGGGACTGACCGCCGGCGCGGCGCAGGCAGAAGACGCAGCAGCAACCACCGGCCAGAGCACTCTGGATAAAATTGCCAAAAACGGCGTCATCGTCGTTGGTCACCGTGAATCATCCGTTCCATTTTCTTACTATGACAACAAGCAGCAGGTCGTAGGCTACTCCCAGGACTACTCAAATGCGATCGTTGATGCCATCAAGAAAAAGCTGAACAAATCGGATCTGCAGGTGAAGCTGATCCCGGTTACGTCTCAAAACCGTATCCCGCTGCTGCAAAACGGTACCTATGATTTCGAATGCGGTTCCACCACCAACAACCTTGAACGTCAGAAACAGGCGGCCTTCTCCGACACCATTTTCGTTGTCGGTACCCGTCTGCTGGTGAAAAAAGGCGGCGCGATTAAGGACTTTCCGGACCTGAAGGATAAAGCCGTCGTCGTCACCTCCGGAACTACCTCCGAAATTCTGCTGCATAAGCTGAATGACGAGAAAAAAATGAACATGCGCATTATCAGTGCTAAAGATCACGGCGACTCTTTCCGTACCCTGGAAAGCGGACGCGCGGTGGCCTTTATGATGGATGACGCGCTGCTGGCGGGCGAACGGGCGAAGGCGAAGAAGCCGGATAACTGGGAGATCGTCGGCACGGCGCAATCTCAGGAAGCTTACGGCTGTATGCTGCGTAAAGACGATCCGCAGTTCAAAACGCTGGTTGATGAGACGGTAGCCCAGGCGCAGACCTCCGGTGAAGCCGAAAAATGGTTCGACAAGTGGTTTAAAAATCCTATTCCGCCAAAAAACCTGAATATGAATTTTGAACTCTCTGACGAAATGAAAGCGCTGTTCAAATCACCTAACGACAAAGCTCTTAACTAATTAAAAAAACAAGGGGCAGGAACTCCTGCCCTCCCGATTGTTGCTACGGCGCGGACAGACTATACGGCGGCTGGTCGTTCCCCAGCGGCCGCGAATACCGAAACAGGCTGAGCAACAATCTTCGAGGGTAGCGCTGCTACCCTTTTTTTTCCAGGAGTCATGTATGTCAATAGACTGGAACTGGGGGATATTCCTGCAACAGGCCCCGTTCGGCAATACTACCTATTTAGGCTGGCTATGGAGTGGTTTTCAGGTCACCGTTACGCTGTCAGTCACGGCCTGGATTATCGCCTTCTTCGTAGGCTCGCTATTCGGTATTCTCCGTACCGTCCCTAATCGTCTACTCTCGACTATCGGTACCTGTTACGTTGAGCTGTTCCGTAACGTTCCGCTTATCGTGCAGTTTTTCACCTGGTATCTGGTGGTGCCTGAACTGCTGCCGGAAAATATCGGCATGTGGTTTAAGTCCGAGCTGGACCCTAATATTCAGTTTTTCGTTTCTTCGATGCTGTGTCTGGGATTATTTACCGCCGCTCGCGTCTGCGAACAGGTTCGTTCCGGCATCCAGTCCCTGCCGCGCGGCCAGAAAAATGCCGGGCTGGCGATGGGGCTGACGCTACCGCAAACCTATCGTTACGTGCTGCTGCCCAACGCCTATCGCGTTATCGTGCCGCCAATGACCTCTGAAATGATGAACCTGGTAAAAAACTCGGCCATCGCTTCCACCATCGGACTTGCCGATATGGCCGCGCAAGCGGGTAAGCTGCTGGACTACTCGGCCCATGCCTGGGAATCGTTTACCGCCATCACCCTCGCCTACGTCTTTATCAACGCCGTCATCATGCTGATCATGTACGTGGTCGAACGTAAGGTCCGCCTGCCGGGCAATATGGGGGGTAAATAATGTACGATTTTGACTGGAGTTCTATTATCCCTTCCATGCCATACCTGCTGGCTGGACTGGTCATCACGTTAAAAATCACCGTGACCGCGATTGTTATCGGGATTGTCTGGGGGACGATTCTGGCCGTGATGCGCCTGTCGAGTTTCCTGCCGCTGGCGTGGTTTGCCAAAACTTACGTTAACGTCTTCCGTTCTATTCCGCTGGTAATGGTACTGCTGTGGTTTTATCTGATTGTCCCGGGCTTCCTGCAGAACGTGCTTGGTCTGTCGCCAAAAACCGATATCCGGCTGATTTCGGCGATGATCGCCTTTTCAATGTTTGAAGCAGCCTATTACTCGGAAATCATTCGTGCCGGTATTCAGAGTATCTCCCGCGGCCAGTCCAGCGCCGCGCTGGCGCTGGGCATGACCCACTGGCAATCCATGAAGCTGGTGATCCTGCCGCAGGCGTTTCGCGCCATGGTACCGCTGCTGCTGACTCAGGGCATCGTCCTGTTCCAGGATACCTCACTGGTTTATGTCCTGAGCCTGGCCGACTTTTTCCGCACCGCCTCGACGATTGGCGAACGTGATGGAACCCAGGTGGAGATGGTGCTGTTCGCAGGCGCCGTATATTTTGTTATTAGCCTCAGCGCATCGCTGTTGGTCAGCTGGTTGAAGAAAAGGACTGTGTAATGATTACCCTGAAAAATGTTTCAAAATGGTATGGTCACTTTCAGGTGCTGACCGATTGCTCCACGGAAGTGAAAAAAGGCGAAGTGGTGGTGGTCTGCGGGCCTTCGGGTTCGGGTAAATCAACGCTGATTAAAACCGTCAACGGCCTGGAGCCCATCCAGCAAGGTCAAATCATCGTCGACGGCACCACCGTCAACGATAAAAAGACCAACCTTGCCAAACTGCGCTCGCGGGTCGGGATGGTATTCCAGCATTTCGAGCTGTTCCCGCACTTATCGATTATTGATAACCTCACCCTGGCGCAGGTTAAGGTGCTCAATCGCGATAAAGCAGCTTCACGAGCAAAAGGGCTAAAGCTGCTGGAACGCGTGGGGCTTTCCGCCCATGCTGAAAAATTCCCCGCTCAGCTCTCGGGCGGCCAACAGCAGCGCGTGGCCATCGCTCGCGCGCTGTGCATGGACCCCATCGCTATGCTGTTTGATGAACCCACTTCCGCGCTTGACCCTGAGATGATTAATGAAGTGCTGGACGTCATGGTTGAACTGGCGAATGAAGGGATGACCATGATGGTGGTTACTCATGAAATGGGCTTTGCGCGTAAGGTCGCCAACCGGGTCATCTTTATGGATGAAGGTAAAATAGTCGAAGACGCCGATAAAGAAGCGTTTTTTGCTAACCCGCAATCAGAACGCGCCAAAGACTTCCTCGCCAAAATTCTGCACTAACTTCTGCGGCGCGCACGATATCACCGTGCGCGCCTGCTGCCCTTCTCCTTTCAATCGCTCCATCTCAAGGCGTCAGCTTCACAACGTGAAGTAAATATTTCACAAAGAATTCAGGGGCGGGTGAATGGATAAACCGCCACGGCATCGTTAGCATACAGCCTCTTGTAATAATCCCCCGGAGTATGAATTATTTAAAAATAATATTTCAATCAGCTTGCTATACGTCGCTGGCTATTTCCGACCGCGCATAGCTATTAATAATAATCTCACTCAATGAAACAAACGGATATTGCTTCATGTGGACTAACACCAACAGACTGGCCATTATTTTGTGTTTAAATCTGCTCACCTGTTTTACTGCCCGCGCAGGTATTGAGGCCGCAACGGTAAACCAGGTTGAACAGGATAAAGCCCGTGAAAGCGCATTAACGCCCCACCAGCAGCAGTACCAATCTACTCGAAGCAATGTAAAGACGCAGACCTTAATTTTTCCTGAAGAAGCGACCTGTCGATATATCACGCAAGTTGATATTGCTTCGGAAGATAAAGCCAAAACAACAGCCCTCCTCGGTAAAATTACCTCCCAGGCGATTGGCTATTGTCTAGGTTTAGAAGGAATTCGTCTGCTGACGACCGCTTTGCAAAATGAGCTGATAACGCAAGGGTATATCACTTCCCTGATCGATGTTCCGTCCCAATCATTAGAAGGCGGCATTCTAAAAATAACACTTATTTATGGCAAAACGGGGCGCATCGCTTTTGCGCCGAATAGCGCCACGACGAACCTGTGGACCTCGATGCCCACGCATACCGGTAAGATCCTGCGCCTTAGCGATCTTGAACAAGGGATGGCTAACCTGCAGCGCCTGCCTGGCGCCAGCGCCCATATGAAACTGCGGCCGGGGGAACATATCGGCGAGAGCGATATTGAAATCGCCCGCGTAACGGATAAACAGTGGCAGGTTGGCGCCTGGCTTGATGATGCCGGTAGCCGCGCCAGCGGGCGCTATCAGGGCGGCGGCGCGCTATACCTGTACGATTTATCCTCATTGAACGATATTCTGTCCATCTCGGCAGGCGGCGACGTTGAATTCAACCAGCACAACGACGGCAACCATAACGGCAACCTTTACTACTCCGTACCTTTTGGTTACTGGTCATTGAGCATGTACGGCTCCTACAGCCAGTACCGCCAGCTGTTTAAAGGAAGATGGTCAAGCATCGACTATAAAAGTAAAAACCGTTATTACAGCGCGACCCTTAGCCGCCTGCTTTCACACACCCGACAGCAAAAAACGACCGCCGATCTGCGCATAGCGAAAAGCAGTTCACACTACTTTTTTGGCGGCGATGAGCTTTACGTTATGCGCAAACAGAATCCGGTCTGGGAATTTACCCTGCGCCACCAGCGCTATTTTAACAATAAAATTGTCGACGCCAGCGTGGGTATTCAGCGCAGCCTGCCGTGGCTCAGCTCCGTGCCTACGCCAGAGGAAAAAGCCGGTTTATACAGCCGCCATTCGCGCGTCGTGCATGCTGATATTCAGGCATTAATGCAGTTTGCCGCAACCGGCGATAAGTTTAGCTGGATGCCGCGTTTCCATGCCCAGGTCAGCCCGGATATATTATCTTCGGACAACCAGTTTAATATCGGCAATCGCTGGACGATTCGTGGTTTTGACGGCGAAAATACGCTATCGGCCAATCAGGGCTGGTACTGGCGTAACGATTTTAGCTGGAATATACCTACCCCCGACCGGCAGTTATATCTTGGCCTCGATTTCGGCAGAATCATCGGCAATGAGCGCGCGCAGCAAGGGAAAAGCCTTTCTGGCGCAGTCGGCGGGGTCCGTGGAGAAATAGCATCAACGCAATATGACTTTTTTATCGGCACGCCTATCAGTAAACCTGATGACTTTCATAGCGATGCCATGAACATGGGCTTTTCATTACAGTGGAGGTATTAGTCTTTCATCCGCACATTACTGCTATTTACTGATTCATCTTTTTATATTTAAAGGAATAAATTACATGTTTAAATTCAAGGTTTCCTATGTTGCGCTGGCGGCAGCGCTAAGCTCATCCGTTGTTTATGCCGACCCGTCAAGCTATACGCATAAATCAGGGGCAAATGTTATTGATATTGAAGCGCCTAATGCCGCAGGCGTCTCGCATAACTTATATCGCGAATTCAACGTCGGCCCTAACGGCACTATTTTAAACAACAGCGCCAGCGACGTTAATCACAGCACTCACGGTAATATCGCTAAGAATAATAATCTGACCAACGGCAGCGCTTCTGTTATTTTGAATGAAGTCACCTCCAATCAAATGAGTAACCTTCAGGGCTTTATCGAGGTGAATGGACAAAAAGCCGATGTCGTGATCGCCAACCCCAACGGCATCACCTGCTCCGGGTGCAGTTTTATCAACACCAACAAAGCGGTACTCACCACGGGCCAGGTCAACCTGAGCGATACCGGCGCGATTGATAGCTATACGGTCACGCAAGGCAAGATCACCATCGGTGATAAAGGTATGGATGCCTCTACTAACTATGCCGCCCTGCTTGCGGATGCCATTGCGATTAACGGCACCGTGACCGCCGCCAACGCAACATTAGGTGCGGGTAACTTCACGTTTGACAACAACACAGGGAAAATGGCTACCCTGGGGAAAACGGCGACGGTTATGCAGATGCTCATACCTGAATACAGCATTGATATCAGCAACCTGGGCGGAATCAAGGCCAATAGTATCAGTATGGTGGGTAATACTTTAGGGCTCGGCGTGCGAAATAAAGGCACCGTTACCGCAAACGCCATGCTCACCATGACCAGCTATGGTTATCTGGTTAATGAAGGGGCCATCAACGGGAATGGTCTTATGACAAATATTGTTTCAGCATTGGATATGAAAAATACGGGTACGATTAAAAGTACCGCTTACGTTACACAACTCAGTAGCATGGATACCCTGACCAATGATGGCACTATTTCCAGCAGCCAGGGGTTAGCGATTAGCTCGACGGGTAACCTGGTTAATACAGGTACCATTAGCGGAACTAAAGCATTATCCGTAGCCAGCAATGGCGATATCACTACTCGCTATGGCTCATATATCCTATCCGATGGCCAGTTAGACGTGTCCGCCAAAAATATCAACAACGATGGTTCAATCCGGGGCAATGTCACGAACGTTGCCTTCAGCGGCGATAACCTCAACGTTACCGGCAATATCTGGGGTTACTCCAGCCTCAACGTGAAATCTGTAAAGGATGACCAAATCAATTCCGGGAAAATATATAACTCAGGACGGATTTCCGGCGATGACGTAACGATTATCACTAACGGAAATCTGGACCAGGAAGGTAGCATTATTGGCAATAATTCGCTGATGATTAAAAGTGATGTCATAGACAACACTAATCATATTTACGGAGGCACACTGAATATCCAGAGTAACTACCTGCGCAACCGGGCAACAATCGACGGAGATAATATCAACATCAGCGCAATCAACGGTATTCTTAATGAAGCTCAGCTTGCTGCGAACAAAGATATGACGCTGTATACGCAAACTAATGCTGACATTACAAACTACAAGACCATTAAAGCTAATGGCACCCTGACGATGAGCACCAGGAATGTCAAAAATGGCGGCTACCGCTGCGGCTTTTTCTATCTGTCAACCTGCGGTAAAGGATCTATTTCCGCTAACAAACTGGTCCTTAACTCTTATCATAACTACGCCTCTGAAATGGGCGGCCATCAGCAATATAAATATGCAGAAATAAACACCGTTCGTTAAAAATAAGCGATGCGCTGGTAACAGCGCATCGCCGATGATTAACCGCAACTGACAACGCCTTGTATCAGACAGAACCCACCTACCTTTAGCAAGCGAGCCAGCATCACCTCGCGCACCGAGCATCTTATTGTAAATTAATTTGCCCAATGGAATATGCCGTGATACCTGCAATGTGCTGCATATCATGCTCTACGATAATCCGTACCTGAGTGAAATAATGAGTAGCAAATCAGTTGAAATAAAAAGGGTGAACGGCATCTTTTTAAAACGAAAGCCAATATATAACTTATATTGGCTAAAAAATTTACAATTAATCATTTTTAATCGGGCCCGATGCAATAATTATGCACCAGACCCGATCGATCAGGGTTCGAACGGACGACGCTGGAACTGATCGTGCCCGCATTTTGGACAACGCGGCAGCACATCCGGCGTATAAACCGGCAGATGGTAATGACACTTCTCACAGACCAGATTGCCGAGCCCAACCACTTCGCCGCTGTGATAAACGCCGTGGTGGCTGAGATCCTGGAAGACTTCGCGCCACTCAAGCTGGGTTTTGTCAGTGATATCCGCCAGCTCCTGCCACAGACTCTCCTTAATCACGCGCATAAAGACGCTATCGGTGAGCTCCTCCTGGCTCTCTTCATAGCTGAGCGCAAACTCTTCCAGATCGCGTCTGACGGCGCGAATGACGTTGTCGATTTCACTCTGCGTTAACTCGCCGGACTGGCTAATCCTTACCCTGGCCTGCTCCACCAGCGCGTCGATATCGCGTTCTCCATTGCGTAACCGCTCGCTGAGCGTCGACACCAGCTCTCGGTAAAACTGAGCTACCTTGTTCATCTTTTCGCCTCCGGTGTGGTTAACTTCTTCTAATGATAGACGTTATCTGCACATAGCTCTGCCCGTCATGCCACAGAGTCGTGAAATATTCTCTGGCGCTTTCCTCGCGGTAAGTGTGTGAAAGGCTGTTTTGACGTTGGCGTTTGGGCTATGCTATGCCGATCTGAAATAACACATCCATTGGCTACATTTTGTAGCTGTATTGAAAACAGGACCACTGGCTGCCATGCAAGAGCAATACCGCCCGGAAGAGATAGAATCAAAAGTCCAGCAACACTGGGACGAGAAGCGTACCTTTGAAGTTACCGAAGACGAGAGTAAAGAGAAGTATTACTGCCTGTCGATGCTTCCCTATCCTTCTGGTCGACTACACATGGGCCACGTGCGCAACTACACCATTGGCGACGTGATTTCCCGTTACCAGCGCATGTTAGGCAAGAACGTGCTGCAGCCTATCGGCTGGGATGCGTTTGGCCTGCCTGCGGAAGGCGCGGCGGTGAAAAACAACACAGCTCCGGCACCGTGGACCTACGACAATATCGCCTACATGAAGAATCAGCTGAAAAAGCTGGGCTTTGGCTATGACTGGAGCCGCGAAGTGGCGACCTGCACCCCGGAATACTACCGCTGGGAGCAGAAGTTCTTCACCGAGCTGTATAAAAAAGGCCTGGTCTACAAAAAAACCTCCGCGGTGAACTGGTGCCCGAACGACCAGACCGTTCTGGCGAACGAGCAGGTTATCGACGGCTGCTGCTGGCGCTGCGATACCAAAGTTGAGCGTAAAGAGATCCCGCAGTGGTTTATTAAAATCACCGCCTACGCTGACGAGCTGCTGAACGATCTGGATAACCTGGATCACTGGCCGGATACCGTGAAGACCATGCAGCGTAACTGGATTGGCCGCTCCGAAGGCGTCGAAATCTCCTTCGATGTTAACGACTACGCCGACAAGCTGACCGTCTACACCACCCGCCCGGACACCTTTATGGGCTGTACCTATCTGGCCGTGGCGGCGGGTCACCCGCTGGCGCAGCAGGCAGCAGCCAATAACCCCGCGCTGGCGACGTTTATCGACGAATGCCGCAATACCAAAGTTGCCGAAGCCGAAATGGCAACTATGGAGAAAAAAGGCGTCGATACCGGTTATAAAGCGATTCATCCACTGACCGGCGAAGCGATCCCGGTCTGGGCGGCAAACTTTGTCCTGATGGAGTACGGCACCGGCGCGGTAATGGCCGTTCCGGGTCACGATCAGCGCGACTACGAGTTTGCCAGTAAATACGGTCTGAAGATCAAGCCGGTCATTCTGGCCGCCGACGGTTCCGAACCGGATCTCTCCGAACAGGCGCTGACCGAAAAAGGCGTGCTGTTCAACTCTGGCGAATTCGACGGTCTGGATCACGAAGCTGGCTTTAACGCCATCGCCGATAAGCTGGCTTCACTTGGCGTCGGCGAACGTAAAGTGAACTACCGCCTGCGCGACTGGGGCGTTTCCCGTCAGCGCTACTGGGGTGCGCCGATTCCAATGGTGACGCTGGAAGACGGTACCGTAATGCCCACTCCGGAAGATCAGCTGCCGGTAATTCTGCCGGAAGATGTGGTCATGGACGGCATCACCAGCCCCATTAAAGCCGATCCTGAGTGGGCGAAAACCACCGTAAACGGCCAGCCGGCGCTGCGTGAAACCGATACCTTTGATACCTTCATGGAATCCTCCTGGTACTACGCGCGCTATACCTGCCCGCAGTACGACCAGGGTATGCTGGACCCGGAAGCAGCGAACTACTGGCTGCCGGTGGATATTTATATCGGCGGTATCGAACACGCCATCATGCACCTGCTGTACTTCCGCTTCTTCCACAAGCTGATGCGCGACGCGGGCATGGTTAACTCTGACGAACCGGCAAAACAGCTGCTTTGCCAGGGCATGGTGCTGGCGGATGCCTTCTACTACGTTGGCGCGAACGGGGAACGTAACTGGGTCTCTCCGGTTGACGCGATCGTTGAGCGCGATGAGAAAGGCCGCATTGCGAAGGCGAGAGATGCGGAAGGCCATGAACTGGTCTATACCGGCATGAGCAAGATGTCCAAGTCGAAAAACAACGGCATCGACCCGCAGGTCATGGTTCAACGTTACGGCGCCGATACCGTGCGTCTGTTTATGATGTTCGCCTCGCCGGCTGACATGACGCTGGAGTGGCAGGAGTCCGGCGTGGAAGGAGCCAACCGCTTCCTGAAACGCGTCTGGAAACTGGTTTACGAGCATACCACGCAGGGTGAAGTTGCCGCGCTGGACGTTGCCAGCCTCAGCGAAGATCAAAAAGCGCTGCGCCGCGACGTACACAAAACCATCGCTAAAGTGACCGATGATATCGGCCGCCGTCAGACCTTCAATACCGCGATCGCGGCGATTATGGAGCTGATGAACAAGCTGGCGAAAGCGCCGCAGGAAAGCGAACAGGATCGCGCGCTGATGCGTGAGGCTCTGCTGGCGGTCGTTCGCATGCTCAACCCGTTCACCCCGCACGCCAGCTTTACCCTATGGCAGGAGCTGGGCGGCGAAGGCGATATTGACAACACGCCGTGGCCGGTTGCGGACGAAAGCGCTATGGTTGAAGACACCACGCTGGTTGTCGTCCAGGTAAATGGTAAAGTTCGTGGTAAAATTACCGTTGCGGTAGATGCAACCGAAGAGCAGGTGCGCGAGCGTGCGGCTCAGGAGCATCTGGTCGCGAAATATCTCGACGGTGTGACCGTGCGTAAAGTGATCTACGTTCCGGGTAAACTGCTCAATCTGGTCGTTGGCTAAGCGCGGGAGGAAGCGTGCGATATCTGGCAACATTGTTGTTAACTCTGGCGGTGTTAATCACCGCCGGTTGTGGTTGGCACCTGCGTAGCACTACGCAGGTTCCGACCGCAATGAAAACCATGATCTTCCAGTCGGGCGATCCAAATGGTCCATTAAGTCGCGCTGTCCGTAATCAGCTGCGCCTGAACGGCGTCGAGCTGGTTGATGCCAGTACGCTGCGCAAGGATATCCCTTCCCTGCGTCTGGAGTCATCGTCCATTCAGAAAGACACGGCATCTATTTTCCAGGATGGCCGTACTGCTGAATATCAGATGGTGATGACGGTGAATGCCAGCGTCCTGATCCCTGGTCATGATATCTATCCCATCACGACCAAAGTCTACCGTTCGTTCTTCGATAACCCGCAGGCGGCGTTAGCGAAAGATGCCGAGCAGGACATGATCATTCAGGAAATGTACGACAAAGCAGCCGAGCAGCTGATCCGTAAGCTGCCGAGCGTACACGTTGCGGATGTCGAAGCCACCAAAGAGGATGAGAAGCCGGTGAACGCCGCTTCCACCTCCGGCAATCGCGTCTCCACCACGCTGGGTAACTGATGATTCGGTTGTACCCGGAACAGCTCCGCGCGCAGCTCACTGAAGGGCTGCGCGCGGCCTATCTGCTGCTTGGCAACGACCCGCTGCTGTTGCAGGAAAGCCAGGACGCCATCCGCGAAGCCGCTGCCGCCCAGGGCTTTATCGAACACCATACCGCCAGCATTGATGCCAGCACCGACTGGTCTGCCCTTTTCTCCCTCAGTCAGGCGATGAGCCTGTTTGCCAGCCGCCAGACGCTGCTGCTGATCCTGCCGGAGAACGGCCCCAATGCGGCAATCAACGAACAGCTCGCCACGCTTGTCAGCATGCTGCATGACGATCTTCTGCTGATCGTGCGCGGCAATAAGCTGACGAAAGCGCAGGAGAACGCCGCGTGGATCGCCGCTCTTGCCAGCCGTGCCGTTCAGGTTAGCTGTCAGACGCCGGAATATGCCCAGCTGCCGCGCTGGCTTGCCGCGCGCGCAAAGCAGCATCATCTGCAGCTTGATGACGCAGCCAGCCAGCTGCTGTGCTACTGCTATGAAGGCAATCTGCTGGCGCTGGCGCAGGCTCTGGAGCGCCTCTCGCTACTGTGGCCGGACGGTAAACTGACCCTTCCGCGCGTTGAGCAGGCAGTCAACGACGCCGCGCATTTCACGCCTTATCATTGGGTTGATGCGCTGCTGGCGGGTAAAAGCAAACGCGTCCTGCACGTTTTGCAACAGCTGCGGCTGGAAGGCAGTGAACCGGCTATCCTGCTGCGCACCCTACAGCGTGAACTGCTGCTGCTGGTCAACCTGAAGCGGCAATCAGCCCATACGCCGCTGCGTACCCTGTTTGACAAGCATCGGGTGTGGCAAAACCGACGCCAGCTGGTCAGCGACGCGCTGGCCCGCCTGAGCGCCGACCAGCTGCGCCAGGCCGTCACGTTGTTGACCCGCGCCGAGCTCACCTTTAAGCAGGATTACGGGCACTCCGTCTGGCCCGAGCTGGAAAGTCTCTCTTTGTTGCTCTGCCATAAAGCGCTGGCAGACGTTTTTATTGATGGTTGATATGACTCAGTTACAGGCGATGTACGGCGGCACCTTCGATCCGGTGCATTACGGTCACCTCAAACCGGTGGAAATTCTGGCCAACCAAATCGGCCTCAATCGCGTCACCATTGTGCCCAACAACGTGCCGCCGCATCGCCCGCAGCCCGAAGCGACCAGCGACCAGCGACGACATATGCTGGAACTGGCTATCGCCGATAAGCCGCTGTTTATCCTCGACGATCGTGAACTTAGGCGCGACACGCCGTCATATTCTGCGCAGACCCTGCGCGAGTGGCGCCAGGAGCAGGGTCCGGGACGGCCGCTGGCGTTTATCATAGGCCAGGATTCGCTGCTGACTTTTACCTCCTGGCACGACTATGCCAGCATCCTTGATAACGTTCATTTGATCGTCTGCCGACGCCCCGGCTACCCGCTGACTATGGCGTGCGAGCAGGATCAGCAGTGGCTGGACAAGCATCTCACCCATGACGTCGAGCGGCTGCATAGCGCCCCGGCAGGCGTTATCTACCTGGCCGAAACGCCGTGGTTTGATATCTCAGCAACCCTTATTCGCCAGCGTCTGGAAGCAGGCGAGTCCTGCGCGGACATGATGCCGGAAAGCGTGCTTGAGTATATCCACCAGCAAAAGCTTTACTGCTAGCCTGGCAGCCAGGACGGTCTCAGAGACGCCTTTCGAGAGGGTCATCATGAAATTATGGTTAGTTCGGCATGGCGAAACCGAGGCCAATGTCGCAGGCCTCTACAGCGGGCATGCCCCCACTGCGTTAACGGAACGTGGAATCAGACAGGCCCAAACGCTCGGACAGCGTCTGCATGCCGTTCCGTTTGAGCGCGTGTTTTGTAGTGAGCTTGAGCGCACCCAGCGCACGGCCAACCTTCTGCTGGGGGAACGGAGCATCCCCCGCCATACCTTCGCTGAGCTCAATGAAATGTTCTTCGGCGACTGGGAAATGCGCCACCATCGCGATTTGCAGCATGAAGATGCTGAAAACTACGCCGCCTGGTGCGCCGACTGGCAGCATGCGGCGCCTACCAACGGAGAGGGCTTTCAGGCCTTTTCCGAGCGCGTTTGCCGCTTTACTGCCACCCTCTCTCAGTATCAGGAACTTAATCATCTGCTGATCGTCGGTCACCAGGGGGTTCTGAGCCTGTTAATCGCTCATCTTCTGCACATGCCGGCTTCGGCGATGTGGCACTTTCCCATCGAGCATGGCGCGTGGAGCCTGATCGATCTCCTGCCTGAATTCACCACGCTGCGGGTGCTAAATAGCCGGGCCGTTTGGCTGGCGGAAGAAGAATTGCGCGCAGACCATTGACAGTGCAAAGCAGGCTGCTATTCTCCGCAGCCAGGCTGTATCCGCCATTTGAACTTTGCAGAAATTGTTTTACAAAAATGGCGATGCAATCATCGGCGATGGATGGGATGATAGCCGCCTTCACCGCCCGTTTATCGACATTTATCCCGACTTTGCCAACAGTTCGGGTATACTGTCAGGCTGTTTATTGTTTTTCACTCTTCACACACCCAGGGGGAACTCTTGCAGGGTAAAGCACTCCAGGATTTTGTTATCGACAAAATTGATGACCTGAAAGGTCAGGACATCGTTGCCATTGACGTTCATGGCAAATCCAGCATTACAGATTGCATGGTCATCTGCACAGGCACTTCCACGCGCCATGTTATGTCCATCGCTGACCACGTCGTGCAGGAGTCTCGCGCCGCCGGGATGCTGCCGCTGGGCGTTGAAGGCGAAGCCGCCGCGGACTGGATCGTGGTCGATCTCGGCGACGTTATGGTTCACGTCATGCAGGAAGAGAGCCGTCGTCTGTACGAGCTGGAAAAACTCTGGAGTTAACGCGTGAAGCTGCACCTGGTAGCCGTTGGCACCAAAATGCCGGACTGGGTTCAGACCGGCTTTAGTGAATATCTGCGCCGTTTTCCAAAGGATATGCCGTTCGAACTGGTGGAAATCCCCGCCGGTAAACGCGGCAAAAACGCCGACATCAAACGCATTCTTGAAAAAGAGGGCGAAATGATGCTGGCGGCAGCAGGCAAAAACCGCATCGTCACCCTGGATATTCCGGGGAAACCGTGGGATACGCCGCAGCTGGCGCGCGAACTGGAACGCTGGAAACAGGATGGCCGCGACGTCAGCCTGCTTATCGGCGGCCCGGAAGGCCTTTCACCCGCCTGCAAAGCGGCGGCGGAACAAAGTTGGTCGCTCTCAACGCTCACCCTACCTCACCCGCTGGTTCGCGTACTGGTGGCCGAGAGTCTGTATCGGGCGTGGAGCATTACCACCAACCACCCTTACCACCGTGAGTAATGATGACCAGGGTAGACTAAGCAGCGAATGAAATTACAGAATTCTTTCCGCGACTATTCGGCTGAATCCTCGCTGTTCGTGCGCCGGGCGCTGGTCGCTTTTTTGGGGATTTTGCTGCTTACCGGCGTACTGATCGCCAACCTTTATAACGTGCAGATTGTGCGTTATACCGACTATCAAACGCGTTCAAACGAAAACCGCATTAAACTGGTCCCGATTCCGCCGAGCCGCGGCATTATCTACGATCGCAACGGCACGCCGCTGGCGCTTAACCGCACGATTTACCAGCTGGAGATGATGCCGGAGAAGGTCGACAACGTTCAGCAAACGCTGGATGCGCTGCGCGACGTTATCGATCTCACCGATGACGATGTGGCGAACTTTAAAAAAGAGCGCGCCCGCTCGCATCGTTTTACCTCCATTCCGGTCAAAGTTAACCTCAGCGAAGTGCAGGTTGCCCGTTTCGCGGTCAACCAGTACCGCTTTCCCGGGGTGGAAGTTAAAGGCTATAAGCGCCGCTACTATCCCTATAACTCCGCTCTGACCCACGTTATCGGCTACGTCTCTAAAATTAACGATAAAGACGTCGATCGCCTGGATAAAGAGGGCAAGCTGGCTAATTATGCCTCCACGCACGATATCGGCAAGCTGGGGATCGAGCGCTACTACGAAGATGTCCTGCACGGGCAAACCGGCTATGAAGAGGTTGAAGTAAACAACCGCGGCCGCGTGATTCGTCAGCTCAAAGAGGTGCCCCCGCAGGCCGGGCGGGATATCTATTTAACGCTCGACCTTAAGCTCCAGCAGTATATTGAAACCCTGCTCGCCGGCAGCCGCGCGGCGGTCGTCGTCACGGACCCGCGAACCGGCGCTATCCTCGCGCTGGTTTCGACGCCAAGCTACGACCCTAATCTGTTCGTTGACGGTATTTCCAGCAAGGATTACTCCGGACTCCTCAACGATCCTAATACGCCGCTGGTCAACCGCGCGACCCAGGGCGTTTACCCGCCGGCTTCGACGGTTAAGCCATACGTTGCGGTCTCAGCGCTCAGCGCCGGGGTCATAACCCGCAACACCAGCCTGTTTGACCCCGGCTGGTGGCAGCTTCCCGGCTCGGAAAAACGCTACCGTGACTGGAAAAAGTGGGGCCACGGCCATCTGAATGTCACCAAAGCGCTGGAAGAGTCCGCCGATACCTACTTCTATCAGGTTGCCTATGATATGGGCATCGACCGCCTGTCTGAGTGGATGGGTAAATTCGGCTACGGCCACTATACCGGCGTTGATCTGGCGGAAGAGCGCTCCGGTAATATGCCGACTCGCGAATGGAAGCTCAAGCGCTTCAAGAAACCGTGGTACCAGGGCGATACCATCCCGGTCGGGATCGGACAGGGCTACTGGACCGCAACGCCTATTCAGATGAACAAGGCGCTGATGATCCTGATTAATGACGGAGTAGTTAAAGTACCGCATCTGCTGCAAAGCACGGTGGAAGACGGTAAACCGGTGCCCTGGGTTCAGCCGCATGAACCGCCGGTCGGAGACATTCACTCTGGCTTTTGGGAAATCGCTAAAGACGGGATGTATGGCGTAGCCAACCGAGGCAACGGTACCGCGCATAAATACTTTGCCAGCGCACCTTATAAAATCGCGGCCAAGTCGGGTACCGCCCAGGTCTTTGGCCTGAAAGCCAATGAGACCTATAACGCACACAGAATCGCCGAACGCCTGCGTGACCATAAACTGATGACGGCGTTTGCCCCTTACAACAACCCCCAGGTTGCCGTAGCCATTATTCTTGAGAACGGCGGCGCAGGTCCGGCAGTCGGTACCATTATGCGTCAGATTCTCGATCATATAATGCTGGGCGATAACAACACCAATCTGCCGACTGAAAATCCGGCGGTAACGGCTGGGGAGGATCAATAATGACTGATAATCCGAACAAAAAATCGCTATGGGATAAAATCCACCTCGATCCCACCATGCTGCTTATCCTGCTGGCGCTGCTGACCTACAGCGCGCTGGTTATCTGGAGCGCCAGCGGTCAGGATATGGGCATGATGGAGCGTAAAATCGGCCAGATCGCTATGGGGATTGTTATTATGATCGTCATGGCGCAAATCCCGCCGCGGGTCTATGAAGGCTGGGCGCCCTATCTCTATATTTTCTGTATTATTCTGCTGGTGGCGGTTGATGCCTTCGGCGCCATTTCCAAAGGGGCGCAGCGCTGGCTGGATCTCGGCATCGTTCGCTTCCAGCCGTCGGAAATCGCTAAAATAGCCGTACCGCTGATGGTGGCGCGCTTTATCAACCGCGACGTGTGTCCGCCATCGCTGAAAAATACCGCCATTGCGCTGGTGCTGATTTTCCTGCCCACGCTGCTGGTCGCCGCGCAGCCTGACCTCGGAACCTCGATTCTGGTCGCCCTGTCCGGTCTGTTTGTCCTGTTTCTCTCTGGCCTGAGCTGGCGTCTGATTGGTATTGCGGTGGTGCTGGTCGCCGCCTTTATTCCAATCCTCTGGTTCTTCCTGATGCATGACTATCAGCGCCAGCGCGTAATGATGCTGCTCGACCCGGAAACCGATCCGCTCGGCGCGGGTTACCACATTATTCAATCAAAGATCGCTATCGGCTCCGGCGGGTTGCGCGGTAAAGGCTGGCTGCACGGTACCCAGTCGCAGCTGGAGTTTCTGCCAGAACGCCATACCGACTTTATCTTTGCGGTACTGGCGGAAGAACTGGGGCTGATTGGCGTACTGATCCTGCTGGCGCTGTATATACTGCTTATCATGCGCGGACTCTGGATCGCCGCCCAGGCGCAAACCACCTTTGGCCGAGTGATGGCCGGTGGTTTAATGTTGATTTTATTCGTTTATGTCTTCGTAAATATTGGTATGGTAAGTGGTATTTTACCGGTGGTGGGGGTACCTTTGCCGCTGGTCAGCTACGGGGGCTCTGCCCTAATCGTATTGATGGCCGGGTTTGGTATCGTCATGTCGATCCATACTCACAGAAAAATGTTGTCGAAAAGCGTGTAAGGGGTTCGCGATGCGTAAGCAATGGCTGGGGATCTGCATAGCAGCAGGGCTGCTGGCGGCATGTTCGGGTGAAGACGTTCAACAGAAAACGGTCAGCACTCCACAGCCGGCCGTTTGCAATGGCCCAACGGTGGAGATTAGCGGCGCCGATCCGCAGTACGAAACGCCTAACGCCACGGCGAATCAGGATTATGAACGCGACGGCAAAAGCTACAAAATCGTTCAGGATCCGTCCAACTTTACCCAGGCCGGTTTCGCCGCTATCTACGACGCCGAGCCCAACAGCAATCTGACCGCATCGGGAGAAGCGTTCGATCCTACGCAGCTCACCGCTGCCCATCCTACGCTGCCGATCCCAAGCTACGCGCGGATCACCAACCTGGCGAACGGCCGCATGATCGTCGTGCGCATCAACGATCGCGGGCCTTACGGTAACGATCGCGTGATCTCACTGTCGCGTGCCTCAGCCGATCGTCTGAATACATCAAATAATACCAAAGTACGTATCGACCCTATCATCGTCGCACCGGACGGCTCGCTTTCCGGGCCGGGCATGGCCTGTACGACGGTGGCCAAACAGACCTACGCCCTGCCGGCGCGCCCGAATCTTGACGGTGACGGCAGCGCGGCGATGGGGCAACCCGCGCCAACTGACGTGCACGCCATCAGCAACGCAACGCTGAAGCCGGAAGATAGCACCGGCGCACCGGTCAACAGCGGCGGTTTTCTCGGCGCGCCGACGCCGCTGAATAACGGTGTGCTGGAAGGCAGCGAGCCCGTGGTGCAAACCGCGCCGGTTACCGCGCCGGGTTCTGTTCAGGGAAGCGTAGCGCCCGCCGCCGTCGCGACCGCAGCAGTGACGCCAGCCGCAGCGGCAAGCGCCAACGGCGATTTCGTCGTACAGGTCGGCGCCGTCAGCGACCAGTCCCGTGCGCAACAGTACCAGCAGCGTCTGAGTCAGCAATTTTCCATTCCGGGCCGCGTCATGCAAAACGGCGCGGTGTGGCGTATCCAGCTTGGCCCATTCAGCAGCAAAGCGGAGGCCAGCACGATCCAACAGCGCCTGCAAAGCGAAGCTCAGCTGCAATCATTTATAACTCGCGCCAACTAAAGGCATTGGTCCAGCCGCCCCGGTTCATTGCGTATGACAAAGTCATTAACAAAGTCGTACGCAATGTCGGATGCTGGTTCGTAGTGCATTTGTTATAGTAAGGCACTTTTTTTAACTCCATCACGGATGCCGTTGTTCAGACCATGAAGACCTCTTTTACCGCTCGTTTACTCGTTACGGCGCTCTCCGTGGCAGCGCTGTCCTCCGCTGCCCGCGCCGATGACCTGAATATCAAAACTATGATCCCAGGCGCCCCGCAGATTGACGCCGAATCCTGGATTCTTATCGATTACAACTCAGGCAAAGTGCTGGCGGAAAACAACGCTGACTCCCGTCGCGACCCGGCAAGCCTGACTAAAATGATGACCAGCTATGTCATTGGTCAGGCCATGAAAGCGGGCAAATTTAAAGAGTCCGACCTGGTCACCGTAGGCAACGACGCGTGGGCAACCGGTAATCCGGTGTTCAAAGGTTCTTCGCTGATGTTCCTCAAACCGGGTATGCAGGTGCCGGTATCCCAGCTGATCCGCGGTATCAACCTGCAGTCGGGCAACGATGCCTGCGTGGCGATGGCCGACTACGTCGCCGGTAGCCAGGACGCCTTCGTCAGCCTGATGAACAACTACGTTAACGCGCTGGGCCTGAAGAACACCCATTTCCAGACCGTTCACGGCCTGGATGCCGATGGTCAGTTCAGCTCAGCGCGCGACATGGCGCTGATTGGCCAGGCGCTGATTCGCGATGTTCCAAACGAATACACCATCTACAAAGAGAAAGAGTTTACCTTCAACGGTATTCGTCAGCTCAACCGCAACGGCCTGCTGTGGGATAACAGCCTCAACGTCGACGGCATTAAAACCGGCCACACGGATAAAGCGGGCTACAACCTCGTGGCATCGGCAACTGAAGGCCAGATGCGCCTCATCTCCGCCGTGATGGGCGGTCGTACCTATAAAGGACGCGAGTCCGAAAGCAAAAAGCTGCTGACCTGGGGCTTTCGCTTCTTTGAAACCGTTAACCCGATTAAAGCCGGTAAAGAATTCGCCTCTGAACCTGCCTGGTTCGGCGATAGCGATCGCGCCTCTCTCGGCGTGGATAAAGACGTTTATCTGACGATTCCTCGCGGTCGGATGAAAGATCTGAAAGCCAGCTACGTGCTGAATAATGCCGAGCTGCACGCGCCGCTGCAGAAAAACCAGGTTGTGGGCACCATTAACTTCCAGCTTGATGGCAAAACCATCGATCAGCGTCCGCTGGTGGTCCTGCAGGAAATCCCGGAAGGCAATTTCTTCGGTAAAATCATTGATTACATTAAATTAATGTTCCATCACTGGTTTGGTTAAAAACCGAACGCTTGAAAGTGTGATTTACATCCCCATATACTAGATATCCTGATAACTCCCACACGTCGTGGGAGTTATTATTTTTTGTTGTAACACCGGAGCTGACATGAAAACCAAACTTAACGAACTGCTTGAATTCCCTACCCCATTTACTTACAAAGTAATGGGACAGGCGTTGCCGGAGCTGGTTGACCAGGTGGTTGAAGTGGTACAGCGCCATGCACCAGGTGATTACTCTCCGACGGTAAAACCCAGCAGCAAAGGCAACTACCACTCTGTCTCTATTACCATCAATGCAACCCATATTGAGCAGGTAGAAACTCTCTACGAAGAGCTGGGCAATATTGAAATCGTTCGGATGGTGCTGTAAATCTCTTCCCCTGACCCGGCGTCCACGCCGGGTCATTCTCGCTTTCTCGCTGTGATATACTTCCCCACTCAAATCATTCTCTCTCTGCGGAGACGTTGTTTTGCAGCATAATAAAATTCTCATCCGCCAGCTCGGCCTGCAACCTTACGAACCTGTCTCGCAGGCAATGCACGAGTTTACCGACACCCGCGACGAGACTACGCTGGATGAAATCTGGCTGGTAGAGCACCATCCCGTATTCACTCAGGGGCAGGCAGGCAAAGCCGAACATGTTCTCGTTCCCGGCGAAATCCCGGTAATTCAGAGCGATCGCGGGGGGCAGGTCACCTATCACGGTCCCGGCCAGCAGGTGATGTACGTTCTGCTTAACCTGAAACGCCGTAAGCTGGGGGTGCGCGAGCTGGTCACGCTTCTGGAGCAAACCGTCGTGAACACCCTGGCGGAATATGACATCGAATCACACCCGCGCGCCGATGCTCCCGGCGTCTACGTGGGCGATCGGAAAATCTGCTCTCTGGGTCTGCGCATTCGTAGAGGTTGCTCATTCCACGGCCTGGCGCTAAATATCAACATGGATCTGTCGCCGTTCCTGAGAATTAACCCCTGCGGCTATGCCGGAATGGAGATGACGCAGATGCGTCAGTGGCAGCCAGATGCCCAGCCGGAAAACGTATCGCCACATTTGGTCGCTCATCTGCTGGCGCTCCTGAACGATCCGCCATCGGAATACATTTTATCCCGCTAGCCATCACGTCCCGTTGCCGCGGGACGTCTCGTTTTTCCTCGGACCGGATTAAGCCTTTTATTTGCAATCTATCATCACTAATAAAATAAATGTGACCGCTATAATGGTGCTAATTATCACTAGCGGAAATAAAGAGTGGACGACAATAACTCTCAGGCAGAATCAGGCGATCGGCTTGACGATCGCCACGGTCGGCAGATGTTTCGCATTCTGCGTACGATAGACCTCAATTTACTCACTATTTTTGAAGCGGTTTACGTCCATAAAGGCATCGTTAACGCGGCAAAGGTACTCAATATCACGCCGTCGGCGATAAGCCAGTCAATCAACAAGCTGCGCGCGCTCTTCCCTGACCCGCTATTTATTCGTAAGGGACAGGGCGTGACCCCCACGGCCTACGCTACGCATCTGCATAAGCATATTAGTCAGGGGATGGAGGCGTTTCTCAACGCGCTGGATCTCACCGGCAATACGCAGCGGGAGCGGGTGATAACGATTGCCACTTCCCCGGCTATTGGCGCGTTAATCATGCCGGTTATCACCCAAAAACTGCGGGCCGTCTTTCCCCAGATACTGCTGCACAATATCGCTATCAACGACGCAGTCAGTCAGCTAAACCAGCGTCAGGTGGACCTGCTTATCGACAGCTATCCCCACAGCGGGCAGACGATTACGCACCATGTGCTTTACCAGGACAGCGTGCACATCTTCTGCCGGGCAGGACATCCGGCTCTCGCCTTGCCTGCAACCGCAGATAATCTTAGTCAATATGAATTCGCTCTGCTGCAGCCAGAGGGGCAGCGCTACACCACCATCCTGCGTCGCCTGCAGGAACACCTCGGCGAACGCCGCTGCGGTTTTAGTAGCTACAATCTGTTAACTCAGGCGGCGCTGGTCAGCGAAAGCGATATGCTGGGGCTGATAACTTCCGGGATGTTTTCTCTGGTTGACAGAATATGGCCTTTGAAAATGATCGACTTCGCCCCTCTGCGCGAAGAAAAAATTGATATTGCGTTGCACTATAACAAGCTCAGCGCGCAGGAACCCTTGTTGAAAGAGATCGTCGGGACAATTCGTCAGGCTTTCTAGTCGATAAGGCACGTGTGGGAAAAGCATAAAACAACAACTATTTTACAATTTGCCCGGCAAGCAGGCTGCTTTATGCCCCGTATCAATGATATACTGCCTGCGTTTAATTCAAAAATAGTTGATAAATGCAACATTTACTTGAATTGATTCGCTTTCCTTCGTCACTCGCAACTGGAACACGCACGCTATGAGTAAACCCATTGTGATGGAACGCGGTGTTAAATACCGCGATGCCGATAAAATGGCCCTTATCCCGGTGAAAAACGTGGCAACTGAGCGTGAAGCTCTGCTCAGAAAACCGGAATGGATGAAAATCAAACTTCCGGCTGACTCGTCCCGTATCCAGGGGATCAAGGCAGCGATGCGTAAGAACGGCCTGCACTCCGTGTGCGAAGAAGCCTCTTGCCCTAACCTCGCGGAATGTTTTAACCACGGAACGGCGACCTTTATGATCCTGGGCGCCATCTGTACCCGCCGTTGCCCGTTCTGCGATGTTGCCCACGGACGACCGATAACGCCGGACGCCAACGAGCCGCAAAAGCTGGCGCAAACCATCGCCGATATGGCGCTGCGCTATGTGGTTGTGACCTCCGTGGACCGCGACGATCTGCGCGATGGCGGCGCTCAGCATTTTGCCGACTGCATCAGCGCGATTCGTGAAAAAAGCCCGACGATCAAAATTGAAACTCTGGTGCCGGACTTCCGCGGCCGTATGGATCGTGCGCTGGAGATCCTCCAGGCCACGCCGCCGGACGTGTTTAACCATAACCTGGAAAACGTTCCGCGCC
Source organism: Klebsiella sp. GW_Kp181 (assembly GCF_040062315.1). Classification (NCBI taxonomy): domain Bacteria; kingdom Pseudomonadati; phylum Pseudomonadota; class Gammaproteobacteria; order Enterobacterales; family Enterobacteriaceae; genus Klebsiella; species Klebsiella sp. GW_Kp181. The sequence goes on along the minus strand of NZ_JBEAFR010000059.1, from coordinate 39,291 downwards.
TCTATCGTCAGGTTCGCCCTGGCGCCGACTACAACTGGTCCCTGAAGCTGCTGGAGCGCTTTAAAGAAGCGCACCCGGAGATCCCGACGAAATCGGGACTGATGGTGGGTTTAGGCGAAACGAATGCTGAAATCATTGAAGTCATGCGCGATCTGCGCCGCCACGGCGTGACGATGCTGACTTTAGGCCAGTATCTGCAGCCGAGCCGCCACCACCTGCCGGTACAGCGCTACGTGAGCCCGGATGAATTCGAAGAGATGAAAGCCGAAGCGATGGCGATGGGCTTTACCCACGCCGCCTGCGGACCCTTTGTTCGTTCGTCCTATCATGCCGACCTGCAGGCCAAAGGCATGGAAGTGAAGTAATTCCTGTCGCGACCGCGGCGTTATATTTGTAGCGCAGCGGTCTTTCCTGCCACTCATTTTGCTCGCCAATAATAAAACCCAACGCGGTAACAGTTAGTTGCATCTTTTTAAGCAAAATCCGTGCAGATGACAAAAAGAGGCCGCAGCGCTATCGCTGCGGCCTCTTTGCCGACGCGGTTTCCCCGTCGGTAGCGAGCCTCCTTCACCAGGAAACTCGTCGCGAATTACTCTTTATGAGAGAGCTTCTGCGCCGGAGCCTCTTCGGCACTGGTCTTTTTCGCACTATCATCGTCATCGCTCATGGCTTTTTTGAAGCCTTTGATAGCCGAGCCCAGGTCTCCACCCAGCGTGCGTAACTTTTTGGTACCAAACACCAGGATAATCAGCGCTGCGACTACCAGCAGTTTGGTAATACTAATCTCACCCATAGCTAACCTTCTTCTCTAATACAAGCTGCGAATACGCCATCATACACGCATACAATTAACGGCTATTTGACGCGCGGACACAATAGCAATCTGTAACAAGGTGAATCAAGCCTTGTTTAAAAAAACGTCATAATAATTGCGGTGGCGCAAAGCGACGATTCTGCAGCACCGGCAGACGCTCTCTTACCTGCTGAATATAATCGGTTGAAAGCTCCGCGAAAATCAGCTGCGGCTGCTCCCCTGCCCCGGCAATCGTCGTTCCTAAAGGATCGACAATTCGACTCTGACCAATATTACGCGTTCCGCACTCCCCCGCAGCGACAATATAGCAGGTGGTATCCAGCGCCCGTGCCGCCAGCAGAGTCGCCCAGTGTTGCTCTTTCAGCGGCCCTTTTACCCACGCGGCGGGCAGGACAATAAGCTGCGCGTCGCTGAGCGCTAAGGATAGCGCCAGCTCAGGAAAGCGTAAATCGTAACAGGTCATTAACCCGACTCGCATCCCGTCGACCTCAATGAGCGGCGGAATTTGCTGACCGGCATCGACCAGCCGGGATTCCTGAATATTGAAAGCATCATACAAATGCAGTTTCTGATATTGCGCAATAATTTTCCCGTGACGTAACGCCACCAGCGTATTCGTTGCCCGCCCTTCTGCAGAAGGCACGTGCAGGGTCAGCACCGTCGTCAAGGGACTGTTTTCGCTTTCCGCCAGCAGAAGCTGTAAAAAACCGCCGTCCAGCTGCTGGGCGGACTTGACTGATAAATCCGCATCGGCGTCGTTTCGCGCCAGCAACGCCTCGGGTAGCACCAGAAGCGTTGCTCCGCGCTCCCCGGCCTGACGCATCATGCTCACGCAGGTCTGAGCATTGACCGTCCAGTCCGGCGTTACGGCAAATTGTCCGGCAGCAGCAAGCATCTTTTCTCTCCCGTCAGGTAATTCATAGCCAGCAAGGTATTTCGCGCGCTACACTCGAAGTTTAGTCGCAATCAATAAGCAGAGAACAATCGTGTTGCAACTCCTTTTGGCTGTATTTCTTGGCGGCGGCACCGGCAGCGTTTTGCGCTGGTGGCTGGGTATGAAGTTTAACCCCATGCACCATGCTATCCCCATTGGTACTCTCACCGCTAACCTGCTAGGGGCATTTATTATCGGGGCCGGTCTGGCCTGGTTTAATCGCCTGACGGACGTCGATCCGATGTGGAAGCTACTCATCACTACCGGCTTTTGCGGCGGGTTGACCACCTTTTCCACATTTTCCGCTGAAGTGGTGTTTTTGCTGCAGCAGGGGCGCGTTAGCTGGGCGCTGCTGAACGTTTTCGTCAATCTGTTAGGTTCATTTGCCATGACGGCCGCTGCGTTCTGGCTGTTTTCGCAAGCCGCCAGCCGCTAGACGCAGGCAAAAAAAAACCCGCTGAGAGCGGGTTTTTATATTCTGCTGACGCGTTGCTTAGATAGGCATTACGTTTGCAGCAGAAGGGCCTTTGGCACCGTTAGTGATTTCGAACTCTACGCGCTGACCTTCAGCCAGAGTTTTGAAACCGTTGGACTGGATTGCAGAGAAATGTACGAATACATCTTTGCTGCCATCTTCCGGAGTAATGAAACCGAATCCTTTGGACTCATTAAACCACTTAACGTTACCTTTAATCTTAGACATCAAAATTACCTTTATATGAAAAAATCGACACTAATACTGTGTCGGGTATCAGTACACCAATTGTGGTACCTTTTGTCCAGCGCAACTTTGCTAAAAAGTGATAAAAGTCTCTATCTTTTTGGGCAGGGTTCACATTAGTCTTTGTTTTTCCTCAAGACAGCCTGCTTATCTCTTTTATTGCTATGGAAAATCGCCTCAAAACTGAATGCGTGCCCATGCGAAGTAAACGTTTCCGTTGTTATAGGTGCCGGGAATATAGGTCATCTGGAAGGTGGCCGGGCCGTAGCCGATGGAAGCCAAAGGCAGCACTACCGGGATCGGGATATATTTCCAGTTGTCACGCGCCGTGACGCCGAGCGTATAGCCTAAGCCAAGATGGAAATTATCATCTGCCAAAGGACGCCAGGTCTTCTCCCAGCCATAGCCGCCGATGGGCTCCCACTTATTATAAGAATCCTTAAAAGCCATCAGATAGATGCCATGCCAGTTCCCTTTATCATCCCAGCGTGAAACGCCAAAACCGGCACCCCAGGGGCGCTCGTTGTACCTGTCGGTTTTCTCCTTGTCATAGGCAAAACGCGCATGCCAGGTCACCGCAGGGATATAAAGATCGTAGTGCTCAGGCTCATTCCAGGTCTGCGCAACGTTATCAGTCAGCGTGTTGTAACCATCGCGAAGCGTCGAGCTGAACGAAGCGTTAGCAGAAGTAGACGACAGCAGCAGCCCCAGGCACCCAAGAAAAAAACCTATAAATCGACGATGCATTAACACTTTTCTCTTACCAGTATCATTTTTTGAGCGGGTTAAAATAGCAAGGATAAGCTTAATACTTCCTTAACGAAATTAGGCAAACTCTTGATTTGCCCGCTACAAAAAATCTGAAAAACTCTCCGCGCGGTTTTGCCGGTTACGCCAGTAAAGCCCAACCATCCAGGGATTCTCATCGATTTATTGATTTGCATCAGCGAGTTTTGCCCGTTTTTTAGGCACATTCCCTCACTAAATTTTTCCTTCGCTTTATTTATCAGTAGATTCTTTGGGTTAATGGTTTAGGGGTTTAAGAATGCTTACGCTAGTAGAGATCCTGATTGGGATTGTGGTCATTGTGGGCGTCGCCCGCTATATCATTAAAGGTTATTCCGCCACCGGAGTGCTGTTCGTCGGTGGCTTAGTATTACTCATCGCCAGCGCGCTAATGGGGCATAAGATTTTACCTGGCGACGCAAAGAGCACCGGCTACTCTGCTACCGATATCGTTGAGTATATTAAGATACTGCTCATGAGCCGCGGCGGCGACCTCGGCATGATGATCATGATGCTCTGCGGTTTCGCCACCTATATGACGCATATTGGCGCCAACGATATGGTCGTCAAACTGGCCTCAAAACCGCTGCGCTATATTAACTCCCCTTATCTACTTATGATCGCTGCTTATTTCGTGGCCTGCCTGATGTCGCTGGCTGTTTCCTCAGCCACCGGCTTGGGCGTCCTGCTGATGGCCACGCTGTTCCCGGTCATGGTCAACGTTGGTATCAGCCGCGGCGCCGCCGCCGCAATCTGCGCCTCCCCGGCGGCGATTATTCTCTCACCGACTTCCGGCGACGTCGTGCTGGCCGCCAAAGCCGCCGAAATGCCGCTGATTGACTTTGCCTTTAAAACCACGCTGCCTATCTCTATTGTGGCGATTATCAGCATGGCGATTGCTCACTTCTTCTGGCAGCGCTATCTGGATAAGAAGGAAAACGTCGCGCATGAAATGCTTGATGTGAACGAGATCACCACCACCGCCCCTTCTTTCTACGCCATCCTGCCGTTTACGCCGATAATCGGGGTGCTGATTTTTGATGGCAAATGGGGTCCGGAGCTGCACATCATTACCATCCTCGTACTCTGCATGCTGCTGGCGGCAGTTCTGGAATTCTGCCGCGGCTTTAATACTAAAAATGTGTTTAATGGGCTGGAAGCGGCATATCGCGGGATGGCCGACGCCTTTGCCGGTGTGGTGATGCTGCTGGTCGCCGCTGGCGTCTTTGCGCAGGGGCTGAGCACCATTGGCTTTATTAACGGCCTGATCTCCATTGCAACTTCTTTCGGCTCCGCCAGTATTATTCTGATGCTGGTACTGGTCATTCTGACCATGCTGGCGGCGATGACCACAGGCTCTGGTAATGCCCCCTTCTATGCTTTCGTTGAGATGATCCCGAAGCTGGCGCACTCGTCCGGCATTAACCCGGCTTATCTTTCGATCCCGATGCTGCAGGCGTCTAACCTTGGCCGAACCATTTCTCCGGTCTCCGGCGTCGTGGTCGCCGTGGCCGGTATGGCAAAAATTTCGCCGTTCGAAGTGGTGAAACGCACCTCTGTCCCGGTACTGGTTGGTTTATTAGTGGTTATTATCGCCACCGAAGTCCTCGTTCCCGGTAGCGCAATCCGCTAACGCTGAAACCGTGTGAAAAGGCGCCTGCTGGCGCCTTTTTTATGCTTTAATAACTCAAAGTTATTAATGACCATTCGTCATCAGGAATAAAAATGTTCAGGAAGGATTTCGTCGCTCTCGCTCTTTTGCTAAGCGCTTCTCAGGTCAGCGCCGATCCGCTGATCGCAACGCAATACGGCGATTTCGATCGCTACGTGCTGGCCCTCTCCTGGCAAACGGGGTTTTGCCAGAGTATGCAGGACCGAAACCGCAGCGAGCCGGAAGAGTGCCGCCTGCAGCAGGAACCAGACAACAAAGCCGATTTTCTCACCGTTCACGGCTTGTGGCCAGGCCTGCCCAAATCTATCGCCGCGCGCGGAGTGGACGAACGCCGCTGGATGCGTTTTGGCTGCGCGACCCGCCCTGTTCCCAATATGCCTGAAGCGAAAGCCGGGCAAAAATGTCGGGCGGCTGAAACCGGCCTTTCGCTGGAAATGGCGAATAAGCTTAACGGCGTGATGCCGGGATCCGGCGGCAATTCATGTCTTGAGCGTTATGAATACGCCAAGCACGGGGTTTGTTTTGGTTTCGATCCTGACAATTATTTCGGCACTATGGTGCGCCTGAACGGCGAGATTAAACAAAGCCCCCTTGGTCATTTCCTGGCCAGTCACTATGGGCAGACCGTTAGCCGGGATGATTTCAATGCCGCGGTCGCAGAGGCCTATGGAAATCAGAACGTTAAGGCTTTCAAGTTAACCTGTAACGGCAATCCCGCCTATCTGACCGAGATGCAAATTTCCATCAAAGCGGCGGCCATCAACGCGCCTCTCTCGGTAAATTCATTCTTACCTCAGCCTCATCCCGGGAACTGCGGTAAACAATTTCTGCTGGATAAAGTCGGCTAAGTTACATACGGTTTAACTATTGTTCGTTGATGAATGTGCGTTTAATCACTTCAAACCATCCGCAAGTCTCAGTATGATGAGAGAACATTAACCCTTGCCATTTTCGGTGAGGGTTTTCTTTTACGGACAGGTTCCTGGATAACATGGAGTATGAGATGACCAGACCCGCAATCATCATTAATGAACTGGATGCAGAACGCATCGACAGGCTGCTGGAACAACCGGCATTCGCTAACTCGCCGGTAGCGGACGCACTGAACGACGAGCTTGACCGCGCGCAGATGCTGGCTCCGGAAGCCATGCCGCATGATGTTGTCAGCATGAATAGCCAGGTGAGATTCCGCGATTTAACCACCGGCGAAGAGCGCATCCGCACGCTGGTTTTCCCGGCTCAGGTGACCGATAGCGCCACCCAGCTCTCGGTTATGGCGCCGGTTGGCGCAGCGTTGCTGGGGCTCAAGGTCGGCAGCGCCATTCACTGGGAGTTGCCCGGCGGCACCTCAACGCATCTTGAAGTGCTGGAACTGCTATACCAGCCGGAGGCCGCAGGCGATTTTCACCGTTAATCTCCCCGCTGCCTGAAGCGTTTCGCGCTTTATCCAGAGGATGTCGCTACATCCTCTTTCTGCACCTTCTCCTCCACGCCTCTCTTTTGACAAACTTTTACGCCACCCTCTAACCGATCTGACAATTTTGCGACCTGAATGGCACAATATTTTCCTATAATGTGTTGATATAAAAGCAGACGAACAAGGAGGAATGCATATGTATAAAACAATCATTATGCCCGTTGATGTCTTTGAAATGGAGTTAAGCGATAAAGCCGTTCGCCATGCGGAGTTTTTAGCCCAGCAGGACGGGGTTATCCATCTTCTCCACGTACTGCCCGGTTCATCAAGCTTTACCATGAGCCGGTTTACCGCCGATCTGCGCCGCTTTGAAGAGCATTTGCAGCATGAAGCAGAAACGCGCCTGAAAACAATGGCCGGGCATTTCAGCATTGACCCGTCGCGAATCAAAATGCACGTTCGCTTTGGCAACGTGCGCGATATGGTCAATGAACTGGCCAATGAAATTAAAGCCGACGTAGTGGTGATAGGCTCGCGTAATCCGTCTATCAGCACGCATCTGCTCGGCTCCAATGCCTCAAGCGTGATCCGCCATGCGCATATTCCGGTGATGGTGGTGAGATAGCGTCAGAGAGCTAAAAAAAAGAGGCTACCCAGGGGTAGCCTCTTTGCTGTGCAGGTTCGGTCTTACTTTATTATGAATTATGCCGTTTTAGTGCGGATCAGATAATCAAACGCGCTCAGAGACGCTTTTGCACCTTCGCCGGTAGCGATAATAATCTGCTTGTACGGTACGGTTGTGCAGTCCCCCGCCGCGAAGACGCCCTTCACGTTAGTTTCACATTTCGCATCAATGATGATTTCACCCATGCGGTTGCGCTCAATCGCCCCTTCCAGCCAGTTGGTATTCGGCAACAGGCCAATCTGTACAAAGATCCCCGCCAGCGCGACGTGATGCTCATCGCCGCTCACGCGGTCACGATACTGCAGGCCGGTCACTTTACTGCCGTCGCCCACCACTTCTGTGGTCTGGGCATTGAGGATAATATCGACGTTCTTCAGGCTGCGGACTTTATCCTGCAGAACCTGGTCGGCCTTCATTTCCGGCGCGAATTCAAGCAGCGTTACATGTTCAACAACGCCTGCCAGGTCGATGGCCGCTTCCACACCGGAGTTACCGCCGCCGATAACCGCCACGCGCTTACCTTTAAACAGCGGGCCGTCGCAGTGCGGACAGTAGGTTACGCCCTTCGTGCGATACTGATCTTCACCTGGAACGTTCATGTTACGCCATTTCGCACCGGTGGCAATGATAACGCTACGCGCTTTCAGCACCGCGCCGGAGGCGGTTTCAATCTGGTGCAATCCGCCTTCAACCGTCGCAGGAATCAGCCTCGAAGCGCTTTGAGAATCAATAACATCAACATCGTATTCGCTGACGTGCGCTTTTAATGCGCCAGCCAGTTTCTGACCTTCGGTCTTCGGTACCGAAATATAGTTTTCGATATCAACGGTATCCAGCACCTGGCCGCCGAAGCGTTCACCCATCAGACCGGTACGAATGCCTTTACGCGCTGAGTAAACGGCAGCCGCTGCGCCTGACGGGCCTGAGCCGACGATTAAGACATCATAGGATTCACGTTTATTCAGCTCTTCCGCTGCACGTTTTTCCGCACCGGTATCCACTTTGGCCACAATTTCAGTCAGCGTCATGCGACCCTGGCCAAACTCTTTACCGTTCATGAATACCGCCGGTACGCCCATCACGTTGCGTTCGGTGATTTCATTCTGATAAGTGCCGCCGTCAATCGCCGTGTGCTTGATACGCGGGTTCAGTACCGCCATCAGGTTCAACGCCTGAACCACATCCGGGCAGTTATGACATGAAAGTGAATAGTAGGTTTCAAATTCAAAATCACCGTCGATATTGCGGATCTGCTCCAGCAGGCTCTGGGCTTCTTTTGACGGATGGCCGCCGGTCCACAGCAGAGCCAGAACTAAAGAGGTGAATTCATGTCCCAGCGGAGAGCCGGCAAAGCGCGGCCCCTGGCTGGAGCCTGGGTTGGTAATGAGGAATGACGGCTTACGCACCGCCAGGCCGTTATCTTCTTTGAAGGTGACTTTATCTGACAGTTCAGCAATTTCAGCCAGCAGTTCCCTGATTTCTGCCGATTTAGCGCCGTCATCCAGCGTGGCAATCAGCTCAACAGGTTTGGTCAGCTTCTCAAGATAGGCCTTGAGCTGGGTTTTCATGTTGGTGTCGAGCATTTTTATCTCCTGGGCTTAAAACATCATCATGCAAGCGGCCTCGTTCAGGCAGCCTGAATGCGCTTGCATCATGGTGTTGGAATAAAACGGGCGCAGATGCGCCCAGATATTACTACGCAATTTCCTCAGCATTTCACGCAAGAGCAAGGCGGCTAGCCTGAGAATCCCCGGAAGCTTACCTCAGTAAGTGACCGGGGTGAGCAGGCGACGCCAACGCAGCAATTGCGTGAAAGGAGACGGAAATTTAAATTTTGCCGACCAGGTCCAGAGACGGAGCCAGAGTCGCTTCACCTTCTTTCCATTTAGCCGGGCAAACTTCGCCTGGGTGAGAAGCTACGTACTGAGCTGCTTTGATTTTACGCAGCAGGTCAGACGCGTCGCGGCCGATACCTTCAGCGGTAACTTCGATAGCCTGGATGATGCCCTGCGGGTCAACAACGAAGGTTGCACGATCTGCCAGACCTTCATCTTCACGCATGTTGTCGAAGTTACGGGTCAGGGCGCCAGTCGGGTCGCCAATCATCGCATATTTGATTTTTGCGATGGTTTCAGAGCTGCTGTGCCACGCTTTGTGGGTGAAGTGGGTGTCGGTAGAGACGGAGTAAACGTCTACGCCCAGCTTCTGCAGTTCTTCATAATGATCTGCCACGTCGCCCAGTTCAGTCGGGCAAACGAAGGTGAAGTCAGCCGGGTAGAAGAAGAAGACGCTCCAGCGGCCTTCAGTATCTTTCTCGGTTACTTCGATGAATTCACCGTTTTTGAATGCCTGGTTTTTAAAAGGTTTGATTTTGGTATTAATTAAGGACATCTATACTTCCTCCGTGTTTTCGTTGAGGTCTAAGTTAACGAATTTTTCCTGACTCGACCAATGCGTTTGCATTATCGAATCAATAAGCGTTATCTAACAACCGGAACAAGACAACTTTGTGAACCTGTCAACGCGATGGCAAACTTCTGTCGCGTTTCGCATTATATGCGCTGAAAAGTAAAAAGGCCGCCCTCGCAGGCGGCCCCGTTACCTGAAACACCCGCAGGTAGGTTCAGCGCCAGTAGCTGGCAATGTGTTGCGCTCTACACCTTAATGTAACAGCTCAGGGATTACATCACCCACAGAACGAAAGGGCAATCCGCGCGGCCGCAGGTCTTACCTATGGCTGTAATAGGTTTTACCGCTACACTTACTCTTCTCTTTGATTTTACAAGGCATAATCATGTTAAAACGACTGTTCTTTCTGAGCTTATTACCTTTTTACTGCTCTGCAGATGAGCTTCCCGCCCCCGTAAAAGCGATAGAAAAACAGGGAATTACCATTATTAAACCCTTCGAGGCACCCGGTGGGATGAAAGGCTGGTTAGGGAAGTATCAGGATATGGGCGTCGCCATCTACCTCACGCCGGACGGCAAACACGCCATCTCGGGCTATATGTACGACGAAAGCGGTACTAATCTTAGCGAACAACTCTTCCAGCAAGAGCTCTATACCCCCGCGGGCCAGGAGATGTGGAAAAAGCTGGAAAGCGCTCGCTGGCTGCTTGACGGTAACGAAAACGCGCCGACGATTCTGTACGTTTTTGCCGATCCCTTCTGCTCCTACTGCCAACAGTTCTGGCAACAGGCTCGTCCGTGGGTAGAATCAGGGAAAGTTCAGCTGCGCACCCTGCTGGTTGGCGTCATAAAACCGGAAAGTCCCGCAGCCGCGGCGGCCATCCTGGCCAGCAAAGACCCGGCGAAAACCTGGCATCACTATGAGCAGTCTGGTGGCAAAGCAGCGCTAAATATTCCCACCAGTATTCAGCCAGAGCAAATGAAGATACTTAATTTCAACCAACAGCTGATGGACGAACTCGGCGCCAGCGTCACCCCTGCTATTTATTACATGAATAAAGAAAATATGCTGCAACAAGCGATCGGGCTTCCAGATAAAGAAAAACTACAGATTATGATGGGGGCAAGATAAGCATTTATAAACTAACTCCTCCGCCGGGTTTAGCAGTACACAAAAGGATCTGGCGGAATGCGCCGCTGTAGTATATATTTAGATAAACTTAATAAGGTATTAGCAATTAATAATAAAAAATGAATAATCACGTAATGTATATAATGCAGACATATAATAACCTCTCTTTTTACTCGCCAGCTTAACAGGACGTTGAAAATGGCTAATCTTTACGATCTCAAGAAGTTCGATCTGAACCTACTCGTTATTTTCGAATGTATTTACCAGCATTTAAGTATCAGTAAGGCTGCAGAAACGCTATTTATTACGCCGTCTGCGGTAAGCCAGTCGCTTCAGCGGCTACGCAACCAGCTCAACGATCCGCTATTCGTGCGTTCAGGGAAAGGGATTACCCCAACCACCGTCGGCGTTAATTTGCATCACCACCTGGAAAATAACCTTAATCAGTTAGAACAAACCATCAATCTCACCAATCGTTCTGAATTAAGGAAGCGCCTCGTTGTTTATGCGCCGCAGCTTTTTATAACGCCCAAAACCACCAGCCTGATTCATATGTTATTAGATGATTCAAATCTGCAGGTTGAACATCATGATCTGCTCGCTTCAGGTGAATCGATAGAGAGTTTGTTATCCTACCGGAAGGCCGATCTGATATTTAGCACCACGGCGCTGTCATCACGAGCGACCGTCTGTAAACGCATTCAGGAGCTGGACATTTCATTAGTGTGTAATGAAAACCATCCGCGACTGGCGTCGCTAACGACGACAAAAGCCATCATGCAGGAACGCTTCACCTATTATATTTGTAACGATCAGGGAACAAAATCCTTTCAAAGCCAAACCGCAGGTATGCTTTCTGACAGAAAAATCTCTTTCAGCAGCGATTCATACATAGCTATTCTTAATGTTATTCAACAAACTGATATAATTGGTTTCGTTCCGACATGTATTTTAGAACATATTAGTTTCCAGAATAAATTTAAAATCATTGAAACGCCTTTCAAAATCCCGACCATTAATATTTATATGATTTACAATCGCGTGAACCTTGATGACCCCAACTTTGCGAACTTTATCGATGAGTGCGAAAAAAATAACATTATTGAATAGTTAAATCGATTTCATTGAATTCATGAATGACAACTAATCTCTTGATTACGAAACGAATATGATATAAGTACACAGTCTCTTTGGCATTAAAGGAATAATGGCTGTGTCTTTTATTAAAATTCCATTACCAGAATCTGTTCTGCAAGCCACTCAGCAGAGAATAGAGTGGGTTATGGAAAACTTCTCCCGCGTTTGCGTCTCTTTTTCTGGCGGTAAAGATTCAACAACCATGCTGCATCTCACGGCGCAGCATGCCCGCCAGGCAGGTAAAAAGATTTGCGTCCTGTTTATTGACTGGGAAGCGCAGTTCTCCTGCACCATTGCTCATTGTGAAAAGATGCGCGAGGAGTATCGCGACGTTATCGAGCAATTTTTCTGGGTGGCGCTACCTCTCACCACCCAGAACTCGCTAACCCAGTTCACGCCGGAGTGGCAGTGCTGGGAACCCGGCGCCCCCTGGGTGCGCCAGCCGCCGGAGGATGCCATCACCGATCCCGACTATTTCCCGTTTTATCAACCTGGAATGAGTTTTGAAACCTTCGTCCGCGAATTCGCCGATTGGTTCTCGCAAAATCGTCCGGCTGCGGTAATGGTCGGCATCCGCGCCGATGAGTCGCTTAACCGGTTTATCACCATCTCCTCGCAGCGCAAACTGCGCTTTGCCGACGACAAACCCTGGACCACGTCGGCGCCGGGCGGACACGCCTGGTATATCTATCCCATCTATGACTGGAAAACCGCCGATATCTGGACTTGGTTCGGCAAAAGCGGTCTTTCCTATAACCCGCTCTATAACCTGATGTATCAGGCGGGGGTACCGCTGCGTTATATGCGCATCTGCGAACCCTTTGGCCCGGAGCAGCGCCAGGGTCTGTGGCTCTACCACGTCCTGGAGCCTGAACGCTGGGCCGCCATGTGCCAGCGCGTCAGCGGCGTTCACTGCGGCGGGGTTTACGCCGGTCACGACAATCAGTTCTACGGCCATCGAAAGCTGGATAAACCCGAACATCATACGTGGAAAAGCTACGCCCTGTTTTTACTCGACAGCATGCCGGAGAAAACGGCGGAGCATTACCGCAATAAAATCGCCGTCTATCTCCACTGGTATCAAAAAAAGGGCATGCTGGATATTCCGGACACCCAGCCGGCGGATATTGGCTCCAAAGACGTCCCGTCCTGGCGGCGCATCTGTAAAGTGCTGTTAAACAATGATTACTGGTGCCGCCAGCTCTCTTTCAGCCCAACCAAAGCGACTCAATATAAACGCTATCGCGAGCGGATGAATAAAAAGCGCCAGCAATGGGGAATACTATGCAACGACAATTAATCCAGGAAATAGAACGCTATCTGCAATCGCTGGAAAATGAAGAAGAAAAGATTACTGCGCTTAACGCCTTTCGCCAGATTCTGCATGAATATAGCCCCTTCAAATCCCAACCGGTTGATTGCGTACTGTGGGTAAAACAGGAAGCCGTTTCGCCTAATGATTACAACCCAAATAACCTTGCGCCACCGGAAAAACGCCTGCTGTTCACCTCGCTGGAGACGGATGGCTTCACCCAGCCTATCGTAGTGTTGAAACAGGGGCGGGAGCACTATTCGATTGTCGATGGTTTTCATCGTCATGAACTGGCCAACGGCAAGGCGGCGCTGAAAAAACGGCTGAAAGGCTATCTCCCCGTCACCTGTCTGGAAAGGAGCAGCGCCAGGCGTGATTCACTGATGGCCGCCACCATCCGCCATAACCGGGCGCGCGGGCGTCACCAGATTCATGCGATGTCGGAAATCGTTCAGGAACTGGCGCGTCTCGGCTGGACCGATGAGAAAATCGGCAAAGAGTTAGGGATGGACGCCGACGAAGTATTACGCCTGAAGCAAATCAACGGTCTGGTGGAGATGTTCGGCGACCGTCAATTTTCTCAGGCGTGGACCGTTAAATGACTACAGACGGCACAGGCGTTCCGCAGCAGTCAGCAGCGTGGCTGGCTGTTTGGCGAAGCACAGGCGTATCAGCTTATGCGGGAACGGATCGGCACAAAAAACCGACAGCGGGATCGCCGCGACGCCGATCTCGGTGGTGAGCCAGCGGCAGAAGTTGACATCATCCAGATCGGAGACTGCGCTGTAGTCCGCCAGCAGGAAGTAAGTCCCTTCGCAGGGCAAAATTTCCAGACGGCTGGAACGCAGCGCATCAATAAACAGGTCCCGACGCTCGCGGTAAAACGTCGGCAACTGGCGATAATGCTCCGGCTCGCTGCGCAGCATATCGGCGATCGCCAGCTGAGCGGGGGTGTTGACGGCGAAGGTCAGATACTGATGCACTTTACGCAGCTCGGCGCTGATAGCGGCAGGCGCCACGCAGTACCCCACCTTCCAGCCGGTCATATGAAACGTTTTACCGAATGAAGAGACCGCCACCGCGCGCTCGCGCAGCTGCGGATGCGCCAGCACGCTGGCATGCCCTTCGGCAGCAAAGCAGATATGTTCATAAACTTCATCGCTAAGTACGTAGATTTCGCGATCGGCAATCGCCTGCCACAGCGCGGCAAAATCTTCACGCTGCCACACCGTCGCTGACGGGTTGTGCGGCGTATTGAGAATAACCAGACGAGTTTTGTCGCTGAGGGTAGCGGCGAACTGCTGCCAGTCAACGCGAAAATGAGGCGGCTGCAGAGCAATGCGCTTCAGCACGCCGCCCGACAGCTCAACCGCCGGGGCGTAGCTATCGTAGCTGGGGTCAAAGCAAATGACTTCGTCGCCGGAACGGACCAGCGCGGTAATCGCCGCATACAGCGCTTCCGTCGCCCCGGCGGTGACGGTTACGTCGCTATTGGCATCGGGGCGATAGCCGTACAGCTCTTCGGTTTTATTGACAATCGCTTCGCGTAGCGCGGCGACGCCGGTCATCGGCGCGTACTGATTGGCCCCCTGCGCGACGTGATACGCCAGACGCTCCTGCAGATAGCGCGGGCCATCGAAATCCGGAAAACCCTGCGACAGATTAATCGCCTGATGCTGCTGGGCCAGGGCGCTCATCTGGCTAAAGATAGTGGTGCCCAGTGAAGGGAGTTTACTCTCAGGAATCAGTGGCTTATTGCTCATTCTTTTTGTACCGTCTGTGATGCTGTTGTTGAAGCCACTATAACACGATGTTAATATTTGGCAATCAAGACGCTTAGACGTCTAAATGATAATGTTATTTCGCTTAGGCTTTAATAACAGCTCTCAACACAACGCCACCGTCAGCACGACCCACCGCTCACTCTGGAGAACTCATGATCCGCGCTATCGTGACCGATATTGAAGGCACCACCAGCGACATACGCTTCGTCCACAACGTCCTGTTCCCGTACGCCCGCGAACGTCTGGCCGGTTTTGTGACCGCTCAGCAGTCTGGCGAGCCGGTCAAGACCATTCTCGATAACCTGCGCCAGGAGATCGCCCAGCCGGCGGCTGGCGCCGAACAGCTTATTGCTACCCTGTTCACGTTTATGGATGAAGACCGCAAATCCACCGCCCTCAAGGCGCTCCAGGGGATTATCTGGCGCGAAGGCTACGTCAACGGCGACTTCACCGGCCATCTCTATCCGGACGTTTTGCCGGCACTGGAAAAATGGAAGTCACAGGGTATTGATTTATATGTATATTCCTCAGGCTCTGTCGCTGCGCAGAAATTGTTATTTGGCTACAGCGATGAAGGTGATATTACTCATCTGTTCAACGGCTATTTTGACACCCTGGTAGGGGCCAAGCGTGAAGTACAGTCCTACCGCAATATTGCTGAACAACTGGGGCAGCCTCCTGCCACCATCCTGTTTTTGTCCGATATCCATCAGGAGCTGGATGCCGCTGAAGAGGCCGGTTTCCGTACCCTGCAGCTGGTACGCGGCGACCGCGACCCGGCCAGCCATCATCCGCAGGTTCAGCGTTTCGACGATATTCACCCGGAGCAGATCCCAGCATGAGCGCATTAACCATATTTTCCGTAAACGACCCGCAAAACTCTCTCTGGCACAGTACTAACGCCGAAGAGATCCAGCAGCAGCTCAACGCTAAAGGCGTGCGTTTTGAGCGCTGGCAGGCCGACCGCGATTTAGGCGCGGCGCCAACGTCTGAAGCGGTCATTGCCGCCTATCAGCACGCGATTGATAAGCTGGTTGCAGAAAAGGGCTATCAGAGCTGGGATGTGATTAGCCTGCGCGCCGATAATCCGCAGAAAGAGGCGCTGCGGGAGAAGTTTCTCAATGAGCATACCCACGGAGAAGACGAAGTGCGTTTCTTCGTCGAGGGCGCCGGTCTGTTTTGCCTGCATATTGGCGACGAGGTGTTCCAGGTTCTGTGTGAAAAGAACGACCTGATTTCGGTCCCGGCGCACACGCCACACTGGTTTGATATGGGCTCGGAACCCAACTTCACCGCCATCCGTATCTTCGATAATCCGGAAGGCTGGATTGCCCGGTTTACCGGCGACGATATTGCCAGCGCCTACCCGCGGCTGGCGTAACGCGCCTTATCCGGGCTACCGATCTACAGACAACTGTGAACATGTAGCCCGGGCAGGCGCCCTGCGCCGCCCCCGGGAGCAGAACGCAGCGTGGCTGATTTTCCCGGAGGCGATGCTGCGCATCTGTCCGGGCTACCCGCCCGCGGAGGGCTTCGATTCCGTAAGCCGGGTATTACCGGGCACCTAACCCTCAATAAACCTCGGCGGATCGAAAGCGGTCACCGGCGGCAGCGCGTCCCGCCACGGTTCGATCTCCACCCAGCAGCTTTGAGCGCTACAGCCCTGCCCCAGGCGCGAGCTGCCGCGATCCTCGGTTAACACGTTGGGATTGCCGTGCTTATCCAGCGAGTCTTTTTCATTCGGGTCCAGCGGATCGTACCAGGCCCCGGTCGACATCTGCACCACTCCCGGCAAAATCTGCTCGCTGAGATGCACGCCGGCGAGAATCGCTCCGCGCGCGTTAAAGACCTTGACCACGCTGCCTTCGCTGATGTCCCGCGCCTGTGCATCCTGCGGATGCATCCACAGCGGCTCGCGTCCCTGAATTTTCGTCGCCCGGCTGACGCTTCCGTGATCGTACTGGCTGTGCAGGCGGGTGCGCGGCTGGCTGGAGAGCAGATGCAGCGGCCAGCGCGCAGCTTCCTGCCGCTGCCAGGCCGCTTCCTGCTCATCCCACCACGGATGGCCCGGGCACTCGCGATAGCCAAAGCCGGCAATGGTTTCAGAAAAGAGCTCAATCTTGCCGGAAGGCGTAGACAGCGGATAGCGCTGCGGGTCGGCGCGAAAATCCGCCAGAAAAACCTGCGGTTGCTCAGGCGTGCTGTACTCCAGCACTCCCTGCTGCCAGAACGCCTCAAATGACGGCAGCGTAATCCCCTCTTCCTGCGCGCGCGGTCGCGAGGCTTCGTAAATCTCCCGCAGCCACTGCCCGGCATCGCGCCCCTCGCTAAAACGTTCGCTGCAGCCCAGCCGTTCGGCAAGATCGCAAAAGATGGCGTAATCATCACGCGCGTCGCCCACCGGCGGGATCTGTGCGCTCATGGCGATCATAAAACCGTCGTGACCGCCGCTGCCAATATCTTCCCGCTCCAGCGACGTGGTGACCGGCAGGACGATATCGGAAAATTTAGCCTGCGCGGTCCAGTACTGTTCGTGCACCACCACCGTTTCTGGTCGCCGCCAGGCTTCGCACAGGCGGTTAATATCCTGATGATGATGAAACGCGTTGCCGCCGGCCCAGTAGACGAGGCGGATGTCGGGATAGCGCAGATGCTGGCCGTCAAACTCGTACGCTTCGCCCGGATGCAGCAGCATGTCGGAGAGGCGCGCCACCGGAATCACCTGGTTCACCGCGTTCTCTCCGGCGGGAAGGCGCGGCCCGGAAAAGGCCTTACGCCCCGCCCCCGCCAGATTAGTGCAGGCATAGCCAAATCCCAGCCCGCCGCCCGGCGTACCGATTTGCCCCAGCAGCGCGGTGAGCGCCACCGTCGCCCAGTAGGCCTGCTCGCCCTGGCGCGCCCGCTGAATCGACCAGGAGATATTGACCATCGTACGCTGGCTGGCCATCTCACGCGCCAGCGCGACAATCCGCTGCGCGTCAATACCGGTTATCGCCGCCGCCCACTCCGGCGTTTTTGCGACGCCATCGCTCTCCCCCATCAGGTAGGCGCGATAAGGTGCGAAACCTACGGTATGGCTGGCGATAAAACCACTGTCGTAGAGGGATTCATTAATCAGCACGTAGCACAGCGCCAGCAGCAGCGCGGTATCGGTTCCGGGACGGACGGCGAGCCACTCGGCGCTCTCCACGGCGCTCAGATCGTTGCGCACCGGGCTAATATTGATAAAGCGTGTCCCCTGCGCCTGCATCTTTTCCAGCCAGTATTTCAGCATATGGTCGTTGGCGCCGCCGCCGTTGACCTGCGCATTACGCAGCGGCAGGCCGCCGAATGCGACGAACAGCTGGCACTCCCGCGCCAGCTCGGAAAAATGGGTATGCTGACGGTGCAGCGGGCTCAGCGGCCCGAGAATATGCGGCAGGATACGCTCCCCCGCCGCGCTGCTGTAGGTATTGGTGCTGGCGGTATAGCCGCCAAAACATTTGAGGAAACGGTGCAGCTGGCTTTGCGCGTGGTGAAAACGGCCAGCGCTGGCCCAGCCATAGGAACCGCCGAAAATCGCCTCATTGCCGCAGCGCGCTTTGACCGACTGCAGCTCGCGAGCCAGCAGATCGAGCGCCACTTCCCAGCTCACCTCAACAAACGGCTCTTTACCGCGCCCGTCGCGGGAAGCCGGGCCATTTTGCAGGTAGCCGGCGCGCACCGCCGGACGGCGAATGCGCGTCTTGCTGGTGACCGCATCAGGGAGCGACTGACCAATGCGCGAGGGATTTTTATCCCAGGGCACCGGCGTCACCGCCTCAATTTTGCCGTCACCGGCCTGTACCCGCCAGGTTCCCCAGTGCATTACGGTCAGATTATGTTGTTTTCTCATGCGGTTTTTCTCACCTACTAACGGCCGCTATAATAAAGCGTGCGAATCCTGGGAATAAAATACGTATCACCATACAATCTGCTGCTGAGAAAGGATTTTCCACGCAGAATAGTTCTACGCTATTCCGGGATGCGATATATTACAGCGACAGAATAATTTTAATTAAGCAGCAATCTTTATTTGAATAAATAAGAGTTGCAAGTAAATTAAGCCCACAAAATAAAAAGGGATTAAGCTGCATCATGAAATATTTTCAGGTTACAGATAACAAATTTACGTTTTCCTCAGGCAAATCTGCGATATAACATTGTTGATATAACTTAGACATATTTTGTATTTGAGGTTGTGTAGTTGTTGTTGTCATGCTACTGCTCCGCACAACCACCTCCATTACAGGACCATAATAAGAATGTCGCAGAAAAAGAAATTATTGCCCATCGCGCTGGGCCTGCTCTCGCTTGCCTCCGTTAACGCTCTGGCAGCAGAGGCTTTATCGCTTCAGGGAAAAACCATCGGTATTGCCGTCGTCGGCACGCAGCACTTCTGGGATCGCGAAGCCTATAAAGGCGCCAGCGAAGAGGTTGAGAAACTGGGCGGTAAAGCGATCGGCGTCGACGGCGGACGCGATAACCAGGTTCATGCTAATAACCACGATATTTTACTGTCGCGTAAAGTTGATGCGGTAATTAGCATTCTGGGCGACAGTTCCGTTGAGCCTAAATTTAAAGCGCTGCGCGATGCCGGCATCCCGGTATTTACCGTTGACCATGTCTCAAAATACTCGGTCAATAACACCACCTCCGATAACTACACGCTGGGGTCAACCATTGGTCGCTATATGGCCGATGAACTGGGCGGCAAAGGCAACGTGGCGGTATTTAACGCATTCTCCAGTTCCTTGCGTATTTGCGGGATTCGTTACGACCAGTGGAAATATGTCCTTAAGGATTATCAGGATATTCATATTATTCAACCGGAGCTGGCCGAACAGTTCGCCAACTCACCGGAAGATGCGCGGAAGAAAACCCTCGAACTGCTGAGCCAGTATCCGAAAGGCAAACTCGATGCGATTCACGTTGCCTGCTGGGATCAGCCGGCTATCGGTATTGTCCAGGCGCTGGAAGAGACCGGCCGCGATAAAGACGTCAAGGTTACCGCTATTGATGCTGGCCCGGAGACGCTGGAGATCATGGCCGAGCCGGGTAGCCCGCTTGTCGCCAACGTCGCCCAGCAGCCGCACCTGATCGGCCAGACTTCAGCCGATAACGTCGCTCGCTACTTCGAAAAACAGAAGCTGCCGCTGCAAACCTTTATCCCGGTGGTCCCGGTGAAAGGCCCGCAGGAGGCGAAAGCGGTCTACAAACAGCTGGGATATGGCGAACTGCAGTGATCACTCAATCCTCCGGCGGGGCGAATCCCGCCGCTGGTCTGGCGATGAACCAGATCGGCAAAAGCTTTGCCAACGTGACTGCATTAAATGCGGTCACGCTGCTTCTGAATCCCGGTGAAATTCACGGTCTGATTGGCGAAAACGGCGCGGGAAAATCGACGCTGATAAAAATCCTCGCCGGGGTCTACCAGGCCGATAGCGGCAGCGCCACCCTTGACGGCGCGCCGCTGCCGCTTGGCAATCCAGCGGCGATTGAAGCGCTGGGTATCCGCGTCATTCACCAGGAGCTCAATCTGATCCCCCACTTTACGGTGGCGGAATCGGTGTTTCTCGGCCAGGAGTACCGCACCCGCTGGGGCGCGCTGGACCGGCGGCGGATGAATGCCGCCGCCGAAGCGTTTTTCCGCGACAGCTGGCAGCTGGACATCAATCCCCGCCGCCTGATTCGCGACCTCAGCCTCGCCGAACGCAAGCTGGTGCAGATCGCCAGGGCGCTGATTGACGGCGCGGCAAAGCTGGTGGTCTTTGATGAACCCACCGCGCCGCTGGAAGCGCAGGAGGCCAGCCTGGTTTCCTCAGCGATTTTGCGCCTGCGGGAGCAGGGGATCGGCATTCTCTATATTTCCCACTACCTCAACGAAATCGCCGCCCTCTGCGATCGCGGCACGGTACTGCGTAACGGCGAGGTCGTTGGCTATCCCGACCGGGCGCTGCTGCAGGACACCGACGCGCTGATTAAAATGATGGTCGGTCGCGACATCGAACAGCTCTATACCCCACGCCAGAGCAGCGCTCAACGAGTAGATGCCGCCGCGCCGGTTCTTTCGGTTCGCCATCTCAGCGACGGCGTCCATCTGAATGATATTACCTTTGATATTCAGCCGGGCGAGATCGTCGGCGTCGCCGGCCTGCTGGGCGCCGGGCGCGACGTACTGGTCGATCTGCTTTATGGGCTGCGCCGCGCGCGCAGCGGCACAATAAGCATCGACGGCCAGCCGAAGCGGCTGCGCACGCCGTATCAGGCCACCCGAGCGGGGATGGCGCTGGTGCCGCGCGACCGCCGCCATCAGGGGCTGATTCTCCCCTTCTCCACCGCCGACAATATCAATCTGGCCTCGCTAGCGGAGACCGCCACTTTCGGCTGGGAGCATCGCGGCCGGGCGCTGGCAAAAGCGCGCAGCTGGATTGAGCAGCTCTCCATCCGCCCTGGCCGTCCGGAGCTGCCGGTGCGCTTTATGAGCGGCGGCAACCAGCAAAAGGCGATACTTGCCCGCTGGCTCGGCACCGATGCGCGGCTTTTTATTCTTGATGAACCCACTCTCGGGGTGGATATCGGCGCGCGCAGCGATATTTATCAGCGCACCCGCGAGCTGGCGGATCGCGGTCGCGGCGTGCTGGTCTCATCCAGCGATGCGCCGGAGCTGCTCGGCCTTTGCGACCGCATCCTGGTGATGTGGCGCGGCGAGCTGGTGGCCAATCTCCCGACCCGGGGGCTGACGCTGGACGCGCTGCTGGTGACGATTAACGGTGGACAGGAACAACAGGTATGAGTGCAGATATTCAGCGCCGCCCCCTTCCGGGCATCACGACGCTTATCGAAAAATTCCCCCTGATTCTCTTTTTTGCGCTGCTGGTCTGGCTCAGCCTGCAGTCGCCTTTCTTTTTAAGCTGGCAGAATATCAGCATGATGCTGGTACAGAGCGTGCCGCTGGCGATCCTCTGTTTCGGCCTGGTCTGCGTGATTGCCGTCGGCGGCGATGACGTGGTTTCCGGCGGTATCGATCTGTCGCTGCCCGCCATCGCGGTGCTCGGCGTCGCGTTACTCAGCCTCGGTATGGCGGAGTGGAACACCCCTTACCTGGCGCTGATTCTGCTGCTGGTCGCCGTGAGCCTGGCCTGCGGCGCGGTCAACGCCGTGCTGGTGCTGGCGGCAGGCCTGCCGCCGCTGCTGGCGACCCTGTCGACCTCGGTAGCCTTCACCGGCCTGACCGACCTGCTGACCGGCCAGCGGCGCATCGCGGTAAGCGACCCGCTGATGGTGGCCTTTCGCGATAACGCTCTCTTTGGCATTCCCTGGCCGCTTCTCTATCTGCTGGCGGTCTTCGCGCTGTTTCAGCTTTTGCTCCACCACTCCCGCTTCGGCCAGCATTTACAGGCGGTGGGCGGTAACCGCGATATGGCGCAGATGAGCGGGCTCAACGTTCGCCGTTTAACCCTTCTCGTCTGGCTGCTGGCGGGCCTCGCCGCCGGTCTGGCGATTTTACCGCTGCTCAGCCAGGGCTCAGGCAGCTCGAGCGGCACGGCGACGCCGCTACTGCTGGAAACCGTCCTTGCCACTTTTATCGGCGCGGCGTTCTCGCGGCGTCGCGTGGTCACCATCTGGGGAGCGCTGCTCGGCGCGGTGCTGGTCAACGCGCTCTCTAACGGGCTCGGCCTGCTGGGAGTCAATATTTTCTGGATGGGCGCGATCAAAGGCGGCCTGATCCTCGTGGTGCTGGCGGCGTCAGCGGTCAGACATAAAGGAGGCAACTGATGAGCCAGATGACGCTCAAGACCCCCTCTACGGGACAAACCGGCAGCAGCCCGCTGGCGTGGCTATCACGGGCAGGGTTCGGCATCATTACCCTACTGGCGATTGCCCTGTTCGGCTGGGCGAACCCGGTATTTCTGACCTTCGACAACTGGGCCAATTTGCTGCAGGGCAGCGCGATTCTGCTGATCGTGGCGATGGCGATGACCCTTATCGTTAGCGCCGGAGCGATTGACCTCTCCGTCGGTGTGGCGCTGGATTTCGGCGCCGCCTTTGCGCTGGTGGCGCTGAAAACCTGGCACCTGCCGTGGCAGGCGGCGGTGGGCTGCGCGCTGCTCGGCGGGGTGATTATCGGCCTGCTGAACGCCTTCCTGATCCTTGTCTGCCAGATTCGCCCGTTCCTCGCCACCCTCGGCACCTGGTTTATCGCCAGCAGCGCCGAGCGCATCTATACCGACGGCGGCGGCTCTATCTCCTACCGCCGGATGGCGCCGGAGTATCACGATCTGGCGGTCGGCACCGTCGCCGGAATTCCGACGCCGGTGGTGATAGTTCTGGCGCTGTGGTTGGCGGCCTGGCTGCTGACCGAACGCACGCTGTTCGGCAAGTACGTGCGCGCTATCGGTCAGAACAGCGAAGCGGCGCGTATCGCCGGGATCCGCGACCGCCGGACCATGCTGTGGGTGCTGGTAGCGGCCTCCGCGCTGTGCGCCGTCGGCGGCGTCATTCTATCCGCCAACCTGCGCCAGTTTACGCCGCTGGCCGGCCAGGCCTACCTGATGGATGCCATCGCTGCGGTCTTTATCGGCACCGCCTTTAACCGGCTGGGCCGGGTCAGCATTGCCGGCACCCTCGGCGGCGTGCTGTTCCTCGCCATTATTGATAACGGCCTGAACCTGATGGGGCTGAACTACCTGGTGAAAGATGCGCTGGTTGGCGTAATCCTGGTAGTGGCGCTGGCCCTCTCCTTCTGGCAGGCGCGTTTGCGCCAGACCCACCGTTAAGCGGAGCACCTATGGCAGCTTTTGACGCCGTCTTTGTCGGCCTGACTATTCTGGATATCGCCGGTCGCCCGGTGATCGACATCCCGCCGCGTGGCGGGGTGGCCTTTATCGAACAAATTCGTCTGAACCCCGCCGGAACCGCCGCCGGAGCCAATATTAATGCCGCTAAGCTGGGCATTCGTACCGCCGCGGTGGCCTGCCTCGGCGAAGATGAAAAGGCCGATTTTATACTCGCCAGCTATGCACGGCTGGGAATCGACTGTTCGCTGGTCCAGCGTACCGCGCAGCAGGAAACGTCGGCGACGATCCTCCCTATCCGCCCCAACGGCGAGCGCCCGGCGCTACACTGCCGGGGCGCTTCCGATACGCTTTTTATCCGCGAAGAGGAGTTTGATGCCGTCCTCGACTGCCGGTTCCTGCACCACGGCGGCACCGGCCTGCTGGCGGCGATGGATCGCGGGCAGAGCGCCCTTCTGCTGCAAGCGGCGAAGGCTCGCGGCGTCACCACCAGCTTCGATTTAATTGCCCCCAATGAACATACCCTGGAACTGCTGCGCCCGCTGCTGCCGTCGGTGGACTACTTTATGCCCTCCCTGGAAGAAGCGGCGTATCTCTCCGGGGAGACCCAGCCGGAAGCGATCGCCCGCTTCTTTTTTGCCCTTGGCGTCGGGACCTGTATTTTGAAGGACGGCGAGAACGGTTCCTGGCTGCTGACCCACAACGGCGCCGTTGAACATATCCCGGCGTACCGGGTCGATGCCGTGGATACCACCGGCTGCGGCGACAGCTACTGCGGCGGCTTTATTGCCGCGCTGGCCCGCGGGCTAAGCGTCAGACAGGCATGCGAGGTGGCTTCCGCCGTCGCCGCGCTGGTGGCGACCGGGATGGGGTCGGATGCCGGGGTAGTAGACTGGCCGCATACCCGGCAGTTTATGGCGGCAAACCGGCGCGGATAACAAGCTTTGCCGCCGCATCGCGCGGCGGCAAAAGCCGGTTAACGCCACTGATAGAGCAGCGGCTCGCCGGTGACATAGCGCTGAAGGTCGGCGGCAATCATCGCCGTATGCTTAGCGATGCTCTCCCGCGTCGCCCCGGCAATATGCGGGGTGATAATGACGTTATTCAACTCGGTGACAAACGGATGATCGCGCCACAGCGGCTCGCGATGGTAAACATCCAGCGCCGCGCCGCCCAGCGGGCCGTGGCGCAGCGCGTGAATCAGCGCCTCTTCATCCACGACCGCCGCGCGCGAGGTATTAATCAGCAGCGCGCCCGGCTTCATGCTATTCAACAACGCCGCGTTCACCAGGCCATCGCTGTGCGGGCCGCTGCTCAGATGCAGACTTACGATATCCGCCTCGCGGAACAGTCCCTCAAGGGTCGTTTTTTGCAGCCCCGGCTCGTTAATCTCTTCGGCGGCGACAAACGGGTCCACCACCAGCACCGCCATGCCAAAGGCGCGAGCGATGCGCGCCACGCGGCGGCCAATATTACCGTAGCCAATCAGCCCCAGGGTTTTGTTACGCAGCTCGCTGCCTTTAAACACTTCGTAAGGGCTTTGCGGACTGACGTCCCACACCACATCGCGGCGCAGTCCGCTCTGGGTGGTCTGCGCCGCGTTTTCGGCGTGGGTGAATTCGCCGCGCTTCAGCGCCGCGTGCGATTGCGGAATATGCCGCGCCAGGCTCAGCATCAGCCCCAGCGTCAGCTCGGCGGCGGCGTCCGCGTTACGCCCCGGCGTATAGAGCACGCGGATACCGCGCGCCAGGGCGGCTTTGGTATCGATGTTCACCGGATTGGCGCGCGTGCAGGCGATCACCTGCAGACGCGGACAGGCGGCGATCACCGCTTCCGTCACCTCATCGTAGCTGGTCACCAGCACCTCGGCGTCGTGGGCCAGCTCGATCAATTGGTCTGCGCTCAGCTTTGGCTTGCCCAGCGCCCAGCCTTCCACCCGCAGTTCGCCCAGTTGCTGAAAAGCGCTGAGGTCGCCGGCGTGTTCGGCGGTAAAAACAATTTTCATATGCGTTGTTCCTGAGAAATACGTTGAAGCGCCTCGCGGCGGGCGTGCCACACCGGCAGCATCTGCTCGCGTAGCAGGCGATAAACCGGATAGAGCGCGACGTAGCGGCTGTGCGCCTGTGGATTGGGCCGATAGCGGGTCTGCTCCAGCGCCGGATAGCGGCTGAGGGCATCAATGCTGCGCGCCGCCAGAATCGCCGCACCGCGCGCGCTAAGCTCGTTGAAAGTACTGGAAACCACCGTTCTGCCGGTACAGTCGGCAATAATTTGCAACCAGGTCGCTGAAGCCGCGCCGCCGCCGGTCAGGTACAGTTCGCCGCCCTGCGGGTAGCCCTGAAGCGAGTCGACGATAGCGTAAGCCAGACCTTCAAATACCGCCCGCTGCAGCTCTGCGCGGGTAGTGTGCTGGCTAATGCCGAAATAGCCTGCCCGCGCCTCGGGGCTGAAGAACGGCGCGCGTTCGCCGTTGAGATAGGGCTGCCAGAAGACGCCGCCGCTGCCCGGTTCGACGCTGGCGATATGCTGTTCCAGCTGCTGTAAATCCGGATCCAGCGAAATCTGCTGCTGGAGCCAGTCGATGTTCGGCGTCCCGGCCTGCATCGGAAAAAGGTTAATAAAGCTGCCCGCTTCGGTGTGGGTAACGTAGCGCGTCCCCTCATTGACCGTCTGGCGACCGTGACAGACGATGCCGGTGCAGCAGGTGGTGCCGAGAATAGTATAAATGTCGCCATCGTTGACCGCGCCGCAGCCCAGCGCCGCGCTGCAGACATCCAGCGCGCCGGCCGCTACCGGTGTAGCAGCGGGAAGCCCGGTCAGCGCCGCGACCTCTTCACGCAGCGCCCCAGCCTGCGCGTCCGGCGCCAGCAGCGGCGGAAACAGAGGTTGTAAATCTGCCAGCCCCATCTCGTTGAGCACCACCGCGGATAGCTTCCCGCTCTGCTGATTCAGCAAAGAGGTGCTGGCATCGGTGAGATCCAGCGCCGCGACGCCGGTGAGGCGAAAGCGGATCCAATCCTTGGCGAAGAACAGATAGCGGGCCGCCGCCAGCCGCTCCGGCTGATGATGCTTGAGCCAGCACAGCTGCATGCTGGTGTTGCAGGGCTGAAGATGGGTACCGGTATCGTCAAAGAAACGGCGGTCAAAACCGGGGCGGCTGAGGAGTTCGTTCATCAGTTCCCGGCTGCGGGTGTCGCTCCACAGGATACCCGGCCCGACCGGTTCGCCCTCGGCGTCGCAGAGCCAGACGCCCTCCCCCTGCCCGGCGAGGCCAATGGCGCGTAAACGCCCGTTTTGCAGCGCCGGATGCCGCGCGATATCGCGCAAAATCGCCACCACCGACTGCCACAGCTGGGCCATATCCTGTTCGGCTTCACCGTTGGCCGACAGGCGCGGGCCGGTGTTCTGCGCCGCGCTGGCGCACGCCTGAAAATGTTGATCAAACAGCACCGCCTTCACGCGCGAAGTGCCGATATCAATTCCGAGATAAAAATCCATGCCTGACCCGTTGATGGAGGGAAATTTAGTCGCGCTCGTAGCGGCGGCGCATCAGCTCGCATTCGAAAAGAAACTCCAGTCCTTCCAGCTGGCGACGGGCTTCGGGAATATCTTTGCCCCAGCAGGTCAGGCCGTGGCCGCGCAGCAGGAAGCCGTAGCGCAGCGGGTTGGTCTGCGCATAATCTTCAATGCGCGCCGCCAGGGCGTCGATATCCTGGTCGTTATCAAAAATGGCGACCGGCACGGTATCAAGATGGCTGTGCTGGCCGGTCAGGGTTTTCTGCATCTCATAACCCTGTAGCGCCAGGGTGGCACTTTTTTCAATCCGCGACAGCACGGTCGCGTTGACGGTATGCACATGCAATACGACATTCGCTTCCGGGAACAGGCGATACACCAGGGTATGCAGGCCGGTTTCAGCTGAGGGTTTACGCCCGGAAGGCGCTTTATTGCTGGCGATCTCCACCTGCAGGAAATCCTCCGTCGTCAGGCTGCCTTTATCGCGCCCCGACTCGCTCAGCCAGCACCAGGTCTCATCCTGACGCACCGACATATTGCCGCCGGTAGCGGGCGCCCAACCTTTCGCACCGATCCAATGACAGGTGGTGACCAGTTGCGCGAGTCTTTCTTGCCACATAGCAGTTCCTTAGTTTAGCGATGTTGTATTTAGCCGTCTAAATGGCTATTTATCCGATATTAACACCGCCGACGTAAGCGAACAATATTTCAGGAAAGACTTACATTGAGAATGGTTATATCAGAAATGCATATGTAATTACGATTTTTAACAACAATACAACTACACATTTTCATGACGCCAAAATTACCGGCTGCGGAGTGTTAAAAAGATGGCTAATCGTTCCAGCGGGAAAAGGCGCAAAATTGACATCATTTGTCGATTCGGCACGGTCTTTCAGGGCGGGTGAGGCGCCAGCCGCCGCCCGGTATTTATGCGGCTACCGTAAGCCAACCCCTGCGCCCCGCGATGGTGCAAAACATGGCACTGTGCACAGATTGATGGCAATCGACGACCGAGAAATACGATTTTATGTGCAGATTGCCCACCCTCTTGTGTTATGCGTGCCTTGATTTTTTTGGCATACCTCTTGCTACCCCTCTGCCATCGCTATTCGGATAGCCACTCAGAGGTTCCACCATGTCAAACAGCAATGATTTTCCGCTCGTCGAAGCGCCCGCTTCCGGGCGAAAGGGCGTATTTTCCATCTCGATGGTTCTGTTCAGCTTTACCTTTTTCACCGGCACCATGTTCGCGGGCGGCAAGTTGGGCGTCTCTTTCTCCATCGTTAACCTGCTGTGGATTGCGGTAATCGGTAACTTTCTGCTGGCTCTGTACGCCGCGTCGCTCGGCTGGATTGCCGCGCGCAGCGGGCTAAATACCGTGCTGATGGGGCGTTTTTGCTTCGGGGAAATCGGCAGCAAGCTCGCCGATTTTATCCTCGGTTTCGCCGAGCTGGGATGGTACGCCTGGGGTACGGCGACGGTCGCCATCTCGCTGGTCAAAATCCTCGCCCTTCCTGAGGCGCTGACGATTCCGCTGATGATCCTGTTCGGTATCCTGTTCTGCGTCACCGCGCTGGTGGGCTACAAGGGGCTGGATGCGCTGTCGCGCGTATCGGTACCGCTGATGTTTATTCTGCTGGTGGTGTCGATGTACCTTGCCGCCCATCACGCCGGCGGCTGGCAGGCGATGACCCAAATCCAACCCGGCGAAACCATGAGCTGGTCTGCGGCCATCACCATGGTATTCGGCACCTTTGCCAGCGGCGCGACCCAGGCGACCAACTGGACGCGGCTGGCCAACTCCAGCCGTACCGCCATCGTCGCCAGCATGAGTAGCTTCCTGATCGGCAACGGGCTAATGATTATCGCCGGCGCCTGGTGCGCCATCGTTTACCAGCAGGCTGATATCGTGGAAGTGCTGATTTTGCAGGGGCTGTCGGTCGCCGCGGTGGTGATGCTGTGCCTCAATCTGCTGACCATTCAGGGGCCGACGATTTATAACGTCTCGGCGGCGGCCTGCCATCTGCTGCGCAGCGAGCGTCGCCGCACCCTGACCGTAGTCGCCGCCGGGGTCGGCATTCTGCTGGCCATTGGCGGTATGTATGAAATGCTGATTCCTTTCCTGGTGCTGCTGGGCAGCATCATTCCCCCCATCGGCGGCGTGATCCTCGCCGACTACTGGTTTTATCGCGGCGGCCGCTACCCGCTGCTGCACACCGCCCGTTTGCCGCGTTTTAACTGGCTGGGGCTTAGCGCCTACGCCGTGGGCGCGGTGGTGGCCTACCTCTCGCCGTGGATCGCCCCGCTGGTCGGTATCACCGTTTCCGCGCTGGTCTATATCGCGCTGACTCGTCTGAGCAAACGCCAGCCCGCCGCTGATTCCGTCGTGGAACAGTAGTCATGAGCCTGACGGTGGGCGAAATCCTTGCCCTTGATGGGCTTTCCGCCATGCGCCTGCGCGCCGGTAAGCAGGGGCTACAGCTGGCGGTGCGCTGGTACTACGTGGCGGAAAATGAAAATATCGCCGAATGGATCATGGGCGGGGAGCTGGTGTTCATCACCGGGATCAACCATCCCCGCGATGAAGACAACCTGATCCATTTGCTGATGGAGGGCAAGCAGCGCGGGATTGCCGGGATGGTGATCCTCACCGGCGATGCGTACATTCAGGCGATCCCGCCGCGCCTGATTGCGCTGGCCGATGAACTGGGCATACCGCTGATCGAACAGCCCTATCTGCTGAAGATGGTGATCGTGACCGAACGCATCGGTACCGCGCTGGTGCGCAGCGAAAACGCCCTGCAATCGCAGCGCGATATTCTGCTGCAGCTGTTAACCGGCGACTTTCCCGACCTGCAAATTCTGCATCAGCGCGCGCTCCACCAGCAGCTGGACTTTACCCGGCCGCTGCGGGTAGCGGCGCTGCGGCTGGAAGGTATCCAGCGCCTGTTTCGTCAGTTTCCGCCGGAGCAGGCCGAGGCCTGGCTGCAGCAGGCCCGCCGCACCGTACGCCAGCGCCTGCAGCAGCAGCTCAATCAGCAGGGCAATCCCTTTCCGCTGGTCGAGCGCGGCAATATGTTTCTCTTCCTGCTGCCGGATGAAGAGGGCGAGTTTTATCAGCAGAAAACGTGGCTCCAGACGTGGCTGCATGCGCTGGCGGAGGGCGACGACGGGCTATCGCTGCTGTGCGGCCTTTCGGCGCCGGTGCAGCAGCTACAGGAATATCAGCGCGCGCTGTCGCAGGCCCGTCAGGCGTTGGACCTCAGCGATAGCCTGCGTCCGGCCCAGCGTATCAGCGACTACCAGCAATTGGGCTTTATCAAGCTGCTCTCCGCCGTCGGCGACCCTGGGCTACTGAGCGATTTTATGCACGACACCCTCGGCTGTCTGATCGAACCCGATCGCAAAAGCCCATGGCTGCTGATGGAGACGCTGGAAACGCTGCTTCAGGAGAGCGGCAACGTGGTCCGGGCCGCCGAGCGGCTGGGTATCCACCGCAACACGCTGCATCAGCGTATCCAACGCATTGAAAAGCTGACCCGCTATCCGGTCAGCCATCCGCAATTTCATCTCAACGCCTCGGTCGCCCTGGCGATCTGGCGTATGTTGCAAAACCATTTACGGGAACAACCATGAAAATTATCAACGCGCGTCTGCGCCAGCAAGAAGCGCTTTATACCCTTGAGCTAGAGGACGGTCTGTTTAAGAGCATCACCGCGCAGACCGCCGTGCAGACGGCTGACGCCGACGATATCGACGCAGAGCAAAAGCTGGCGATCCCGCCGTTCGTCGAGCCGCATATTCATCTCGATGCCACCCTGACGGCGGGCGAGCCGGAGTGGAATATGAGCGGTACCCTGTTTGAGGGCATCGCCCGCTGGAGCCAGCGTAAAGCAAGCGTCACCGTCGAAGATACCCGCCAGCGGGCGCTGAAAACCATCGGCATGCTGCGCGACAACGGCGTGCAGCACGTGCGTACCCACATTGATGTTACCGACCCTTCCCTGACCGCCCTTGAGGCAATGCTGAGGGTGAAAAAGGAGGCGGCTCATCTTATCGATCTGCAGATCGTCGCCTTCCCGCAGGAGGGCATTGAGTCCTTTCCCGGCGGACGCGAGCTGATGACCCGCGCCATCGAAATGGGCGCCGACGTGGTGGGCGGCATCCCGCACTACGAAAACACCCGCGATAAGGGCGTCAGCTCGCTGGTTTTTCTGATGGACCTGGCCCAGCGCCACGGCTGCCTGGTGGACGTGCATTGCGATGAAACCGACGATCCGCAGTCGCGCTTTCTGGAGGTGCTGGCGGAAGAGGCCCGGGTGCGCGGCATGGGCGCGCAGGTCACCGCCAGCCATACCTGTGCTATGGGTTCTTACGATAATGCCTACTGCTCGAAGCTGTTCCGCCTGCTCAAAGCGTCGGGCATCAACTTTATCTCCTGCCCGACCGAAAGCATTCACCTGCAGGGGCGCTTCGACAGTTGGCCGAAACGCCGCGGCGTGACGCGGGTGGCGGAGCTGGACCGCGCCGGGATCAACGTCTGCTTCGCCCAGGACTCCATTCAGGACCCGTGGTACCCGCTGGGCAACGGTAACATCATGCGCATTCTCGACGCCGGGCTGCATATCTGCCATATGCTGGGATACGAAGATTTGCAACGCTGCCTCGATCTGATTACCGATAACAGCGCCCGCACGCTGTGCCTCGGCGATAACTACGGTATTGCCGAAGGGCGCCCGGCGAACCTGCTGATCCTCGATGCGGAAAACGACTATGACGCACTGCGCCGCCAGGCAAAAGTGCTGACCTCCATTCGTCACGGTAAGATTATTTTGCAGCGCCAGGCGGAGCAGATTCGCTATCCGGCATAAGCCTGACGTTGGCGCGGTACCTGTGCCGCGTCAACCCGCTGCTCGCCGGAGGATTTATGTGGTACCTTCTTACTACTTTTTCCGTGCCGACGATGGGCTCCTGCGTCGGCGCGGGCTCACTGAGGACAACCCGTACCCTGATACTATGAGCGAAAAAAAATGGATTAAGGCAGAGGACGTTGCCCGGCTCGCTGGCGTCTCCCGTTCCGCAGTTTCCCGCACCTTTACCCCCGGCGCGTCGGTGGCGGAAAAAACCCGCCAGAAGGTTCTCGCCGCGGCGGAAACGCTGGGTTATCAGGTGAATATCATCGCCCGCACGATGAACACCGGCAGCAGCAACTTTATCGGCATCGTCACCGCCGGATTTGATAACCCGTTCCGCAGTAAGCTGCTGTCGCCGCTGGTCCACCAGTTGGCGCTCAACGGTTTTATGCCGCTGCTGATGAACGCCGACGATCCGCAGCAGCTCGCCCCGTCGCTCAGACAGTTGCTGAGCTATCACGTCGCAGGCGTCATTATTACCTCCGGGGCGCCGCCGCTGTCGCTGGCGGAGGAGTATCTGGAGCGAAAAATCCCGGTCACCCTTATCAACCGCCACGCCGACCTGGCCGGCTGCGATCGCGTGTGCAGCGACAACGCGCAGGGCGCGAAGCTGGTCGCCGACCTGTGTACTCAGCGCCAGTGGCGCCAGGCCGGGTTTATCGGCGAAAGTCTGGATAACTTCAGCACCCGCCAGCGCTACGAAGCGTTTGTTGCCCATAGCCAGGGCATGGAGATCGCCGCGCACTTCTGCGACAGCAGCGGCTATCAGGCGGGATTTGCCGCCGCCAGACAGCTGCTTGCCGCACATCCGCAGCTGCAGGCGCTCTTCTGCGCCACCGATATGCTGGCGCTCGGCGCCCTGGACGGTCTGCGGGCAGACAACCCCGCCGCTTCGCTACCCGCTATTATCGGCTTCGATGATATCCCGCAGGCGGACTGGCAGCCCTATCAGCTGACTACCGTGCAGCAAAATACTGCCCTGCTCGCCCACCATGCGGTGGATCTGCTGGTCACGCGGATCGCCAAATTCAGTCTGCCGTCACGCCATCGTGAAGTGCCGGTGAAACTGATCGTTCGTCAAAGTACAAAATGAAAAATTCATTTTATGCCGGAGCGATCACAGAATAATTTTTTTAATCCATCCACACTCATTTTGCCCTTCGGGGCTGTTTTTTTCAGGCAAATTGCACACGTGTGCAAAATAGGGAGTTACGATGAAATCACTGGAATTACATGAACTGCAGGCCCGCTACCGCCTGGCCTGCGAGCTGGCGCAGGCCGGCGCGGAACTGGCGTTCGAATTCTATCAGCAGCGCGACCGGCTGGCGGTGGATCATAAAGGCGATGACCTGCAGGACGTGGTCAGCGTCGCCGATAAACAGGTCGAAGCGTTTGTGAAGCAGCGCATTATGGACGCCTTCCCGCAGGACGGCTTTCTCGGCGAAGAGAGCGGAACGCAGATGCCGGACGCCCGCGTCCTGTGGGTTGTCGATCCTATCGACGGCACCAGCTGTTTTCTTAACGGCCTGCATACCTGGTGCCTGTCGCTGGCTATCGTCGCCGACGGGGAACCGGTTATCGGCGTGGTGTACGACCCCAACCATCGCGAGCTGTTCCACGCCCTGAAAGGCCAGGGCGCATGGCTTAACGATGCGCCTGTCGCGCCGCATCCGGGTGCGACGGTCAAAGAGGGAGTGATGGGCGTCGGCACCTCGCACCGCGTGACGCCTGCGCTCTTTCTGCCCTTCCTCGATGCGCTGCTGAGCGACGGCGGGATGTTTATCCGCAACGGCTCCGGAGCGCTGATGAGCGCCTGGGCGGCGGCAGGCAGGCTTATCGGCTACTACGAACCGCATATGAACCCCTGGGACGGGCTGCCGGGGCTGGTGCTGATGCGCGAAGCGGGCGGCCTTAGCAACGATTATCTGGCAAACGACGGGATTCGTCACGGCAACCCGCTGCTGCTGGCCAGCAAGACGCTCTACCCACAATTAAAAAACATGCTTTGTCACCCATTACCTTAACCGTATCGGGTCAGGCTTTATCTGATTATGTACTCTACACAACGACGATAAACCTCACGGACGAACCACACTAATCAGTCAGGCCTCCGACCTTCGGAGATACCATTATGTCTGGAAGAATTATCGCATTTTTTCGCGCTTCGCCGCCCAAAGCGAGCGGAGAGTTCGATGAGCGGCGCTTTCGCAGCGTGCGCTGGCAAACCTTTATTACCATGACCCTGGCGTACGTCACGTTCTACGTTTGCCGGCTATCGTTCACCGTCGCCAAAAGCGCGCTGGTGGAACTCGGCATAACCCCAACGGAGCTGGGCATGATCGGCTCAACGCTATTTTTCAGCTACGCCATCGGCAAGCTGGTCAACGGCTTTATTGCCGATCATGCCAACGTAGTGCGCTACATGAGCCTCGGGCTACTGCTAAGCGCCGGAATGAACCTGATGATGGGGATGACCAGCAACGCCATGCTGCTGGCAATCTTCTGGGGGATTAACGGCTGGGCGCAGTCGATGGGCGTTGGCCCGTGCGTGGTATCGCTGGCGCGCTGGTACGGCTGTAAAGAACGAGGCACTTTTTACGCGATCTGGTCGACGGCGCATAACATCGGCGAAGCGATGACCTATATGGTGATCGCCGCGGTGATTGCCGGATTCGGCTGGCAGATGGGCTACCTGTCGACCGCCGCGCTCGGCGCCGCCGGGGTGGTGCTGATGCTGTTGTTTATGCGCGACTCGCCGCAAAGCTGCGGCTTCCCGCCCATCAACGTCATTCGCGATGAACCGCAGGAGGAGACGGAAGCCCGCGGCTCGGTATTTAAAAACCAGCTGCTGGCGCTGCGTAACCCGGCCCTGTGGACGCTGGCCCTGGCCTCGGCGTTTATGTATATCGACCGTTACGCAGTGAACTCGTGGGGGATCTTCTTTCTGGAACAGGATAAAGCCTACTCTACTCTCGAAGCGTCCGGGATTATCGGGGTCAACGCTATCGCGGGTATTGCCGGAACCATTATCGCCGGGATGCTCTCCGACCGCTTTTTCCCGCGTAACCGCAGCGTGATGGCCGGGTTTATCAGCCTGCTCAACACCGCCGGCTTCGCGCTGATGCTCTGGTCGCCGCACGGCTACTACACCGATATTCTGGCGATGATTATCTTCGGCGCCACCATCGGAGCGTTGACCTGCTTCCTTGGCGGACTGATCGCGGTTGATATTTCATCGCGTAAAGCCGCGGGCGCCGCGCTCGGCACTATCGGTATCGCCAGCTACGCGGGGGCGGGACTCGGCGAGTTTCTCACCGGCATCATCATCGATAAAACCTCAATGATCGAAAACGGCAAAACGCTATATGACTTCAGTACGCTGTCGCTGTTTTGGGTAGGCACCGGCCTCGTGTCCGCGCTATTCTGTTTTACCACCGCTGCGATTGTCGCCAGGCGACACGCGATAGAACGTCAGACCTCATTCTCGTCATAACCTTTTAACTTATAAGGAAGATTTTATGATGCCTGTACGACATCAGGTTTTGCTACGCCTGCTGCTTACCTGCGCTCTGCCGCTGCTGGCCGCACCGGGCCATGCCGCCACGCAGTATGCGCTGGAAAAAGTGGTTGAACTCAGCCGCCACGGCATTCGTCCGCCGACGGAGGGCAACCGGGAGGCCATCGAAGCCGCGACCCAGCGTCCGTGGACGCAGTGGACCACCCACGACGGCGAGCTGACCGGCCACGGCTATGCCGCCGTCGTCAATAAGGGGCGCGATGAGGGCGCGCGCTTTCGCCAACTGGGGCTATTGACGGCAGGCTGCCCGGCGAGCGGTGAGATTTATGTTCGCGCCAGCCCCCTGCAGCGTACGCGGGCCACCGCCCAGGCGCTGGTGGACGGCGCCTTTCCCGGCTGCGGCGTAATGATTCATCACGTCAGCGGCGACGCGGATCCGCTGTTTCAGACCGACAAATTTGCCGCTACGCAAACCGATCCCGCCCGCCAGCTGGCGGAAGTGAAGAAGAAGGCCGGCGATCTGGCGCAGCGTCGGCAGGCGCTGGCTCCGGCAATTCAGCTGCTGAAAAACGCGGTCTGCGTACCCGATAAGCCCTGCCCGGTGTTTGATCTACCGTGGCAGGTGGAGCAGAGCAAAAGCGGCAAAACCTCGATTAGCGGGCTGAGCGTGATGGCCAATATGGTTGAGACGCTGCGTCTGGGGTGGAGCGAGAACCTGCCTCTCAGCCAGCTGGCGTGGGGCCATATTACCCGTTCCAGCCAGATAACCGCCCTGTTGCCGCTGCTGACGGAGAACTACGATCTGAGCAACGATGTGTTTTATACCGCGCAAAAACGCGGCTCGATTCTGCTCAACGCCATGCTTGAAGGGGTAAAAGAGAGCGCCGCGCCGAACGTGCGCTGGCTGCTGCTGGTGGCGCACGATACGAATATCGCCATGGTGCGGACGTTAATGGACTTTAGCTGGCAGCTGCCAGGGTACAGCCGCGGCAATATCCCGCCGGGCAGCAGCCTGGTGCTGGAACGCTGGCGCGATACCCGCAGCGGTCAGCGCTACCTGCGCGTCTACTTCCAGGCGCAAAGTCTGGACGATTTGCGCCGCCTGCAAACGCCGGATAGCCAGCATCCGCTGCTGCGCCAGGAGTGGCGTCAGGCGGGCTGCCAGACGACCGATGTCGGGACGCTGTGCCCTTACCAGGCGGCGCTGACCGCGCTGGGCCGCAATATCGACCCGCAGTCCGCTCCGGCGGTGGAGATGGTGCTGCCATAAAATAAGTAGAAGGCGAAGCTTTGGCGGTCGCTTCGCTTTTTGGCTCAGGTTCAGGCTTTTTCTGGTTTGAAGGCCCCGGCGGCGACCTGCTCCGGGGTGACCACGCCGCTATCCAGCACCCAGCCGCTGACTAACGTTGCGGGCGTGACGTCGAACGCGGGATTGTAAACCGCAGCCTCTTTCGGCGCCCACTGCACCGCGCCAAAGCTGCCGGCGACGCCGGTGACTTCGGCGGCTGCCCGCTGCTCAATCGGGATCGCCGCGCCGTTCGGGCAATGGCGATCCAGGGTAGTTTGCGGCGCGGCTACGTAAAACGGGATCTGGTGATATTTTGCCAGAACCGCCAGCGAATAGGTGCCGATTTTATTGGCTACGTCGCCGTTGGCGGCAATACGGTCAGCGCCCACCCAAACCGCATCGACCTGGCCCTGCGCCATCAGGCTGGCGGCCATCGAATCGGTAATCAGCCGATACGGCACCCCCAGCTCACCCAGCTCCCAGGCGGTCAGGCGCCCGCCCTGCAACAGAGGGCGCGTTTCATCCACCCAGACGTTTGCCACTTTCCCCTGCTGATACGCCAGCGCAATCACCCCCAGCGCGGTGCCGACGCCCGCCGTCGCCAGGCCGCCGGTATTGCAGTGGGTCAACAGGCGGCTACCCGGCGTCACCAGCGCGCTGCCCGCCTCGGCGATGCTGGCGCAAAGCTGTTTATCCTCGGCGATCAGGCGCAGCGCTTCCGCTTCCAGCGCCTGCGGATAGTGCTCCTCCGCCAGCGCCAGCTTCATGCGATCCAGATTATTCATCAGGTTCACCGCCGTTGGACGCGCGGCGCGCAGCGTCTCCAGCGCCTCAGATAGCGCATCGCGGGTCAGACCGCGCCGCGCCAGCAGCGCCAGCAGCAGGCTGGCGGACAGGCCAATCAACGGCGCGCCGCGTACCCGCAGGGCGTGAATATGGTCCACCAGCAATTCGACGTTATCCGCCGCCAGCCAGCGTTTTTCCTGCGGTAAGGCCTGCTGGTCAAGAATAAAGAGCTGATTTTCGCTTACCCGCAGGCTGGTGGTCTGTAGTGTCTGCATTTAGTTAAATCCCTGTTGCGTTGTTGTATCACATTGTGTCAGGATGAAATCCAGAAGTATAGACGTCTGAACGGCTTAATCAGAATTTTGAGGATCGAGGCAATGTCGCAATACCATACTTTCACGGCCAGCGATGCGGTGGCTTACGCCCAACAATTTGGCGGTATCGATAATCCGACAGAACTGGTGTCCGCGCAGGAAGTGGGCGATGGCAACCTCAACCTGGTGTTTAAAATTTTTGATACCGAGGGCGTGAGCCGGATTATCGTTAAGCAGGCGCTGCCCTACGTGCGCTGCGTAGGAGAGTCCTGGCCGCTGACCCTTGACCGCGCGCGCCTTGAGGCGCAAACCCTGGTGGCTCACCATCAGCACTGCCCGCAGCACACGGTGCGGATTGTGCATTTCGATCCCGAGCTGGCGGTGATGGTGATGGAAGATCTTTCCGATCACCGCATCTGGCGCGGTGAGCTGATTAACAACGTTTACTACCCGCGCGCCGCCAGCCAACTGGGGGAATACCTGGCCCAGGCGCTGTTCCACACCAGCGACTTTTATCTGCATCCTCACGAGAAAAAGGCCCAGGTGGCGCAATTTATCAACCCCGAGATGTGCGAAATCACCGAGGATCTGTTCTTTAACGATCCGTATCAGGTTCATGAGCGCAACAGCTATCCAACCGCGCTGGAAACCGACGTCGCCGCCCTGCGAGAAGATGCCCAGCTGAAGCTGGCGGTGGCCGCGCTCAAGCACCGGTTCTTCTCCCATGCCGAAGCGTTACTGCATGGCGATATTCATAGCGGCTCAATTTTCGTCGCCGAAGGCAGCTTTAAGGCCATCGACGCCGAGTTCGGTTTTTTCGGCCCGATTGGCTTCGATATCGGCACCGCCATCGGCAACCTGCTGCTCAACTACTGCGGTCTGCCGGGGCATCTGGGCATTCGCGATGCCGCCGCCGCTCGCGAACAGCGCCTCAACGATATACAGCAGTTCTGGACCACCTTTGCCGAGTGTTTCCAGGCGCTGGCGGCGGAGAAATCCCGCGACGTGGCGCTGGCCTGCCCCGGCTATGCCTCCTCATTTCTGAAGAAAGTGTGGGCCGACGCGGTGGGCTTCTGCGGCACCGAGCTGATTCGCCGCAGCGTCGGGCTATCACACGTGGCGGATATCGACTCTATCCCGGACGAAGCCATGCGTCATGAATGCCTGCGCCACGCCATCACGCTGGGTAAAGCGCTGATTGTGATTGCCGATCGCATCGACAGCGTGGATGAGCTGATTGCGCGAATTCGCCAGTACGGTTGAATCTCCGTCCAGCCTTTCCCGGCTCGCGCTGCGCTTAGCCGTATATGGACACCTCCCGTTATGCAAGCCATC
>NZ_JBEAFR010000058.1:0-70548 GCF_040062315.1 Klebsiella sp. GW_Kp181 | reverse complement strand
GTTACACAAAATGCAGAGATGGCTTGCATAACGGGAGGTGTCCATATACGGCTAAACGCAGTGCGAGCCGGGGAGAAGCTGCGCCACCGGAAAATTCCCCCACTCTTCACTTTTATCTCTACGTCGCCTCCTCGTAGACCAATCATTCACTATCATTATTGATCGCCATCACATCTCTGCTCCACCAATCATTACTCTTACGCTAACGATTCTCCATCGGCCTTAATTGATGCCCGCCACGTCGCGACGCACACTTATTCCCACACCAGGACAATCAAAACGATTCGTCGAATCAGGAGGTTAATAATGAGTGCCGAACAAACGACGGGACGCGTCTGGAACCGTCGCCGTACGGAAAAACAGCGGCGACTGGCCGAGGCCAGGGTCTCAGGCAAAGTGATCCCCACCGACCAGCTGGTTGCGGTCCTTGAGCAGCTGCTGGCCCCCGGCGACCGCGTGGTGCTGGAAGGTAACAACCAGAAACAGGCTGATTTCCTCTCGCGGATGCTGGCGGAAGTTAACCCGCAAAAAATTCACGACCTGCATATGATTATGCCGAGCGTCGGGCGCAGCGAGCACCTGGACCTCTTCGAAAAAGGTATCGCCCGCAAGCTCGATTTCTCCTTCTCCGGTACCCAGAGCCTGCGTATTTCGCAGCTGCTGGAAGATGGCCTGCTGGAAATCGGCGCTATCCACACCTATATCGAGCTTTATTCCCGTCTTTATGTAGACCTGTCGCCGAACGTCGCGCTGATCGCCGGTTATAAAGCCGACCGCAAGGGCAACCTGTACACCGGGCCGAGCACCGAAGACACTCCGGCGCTGGTAGAAGCCGCCGCGTTTCATGACGGCATCGTTATTGCCCAGGTTAACGAACTGGTGGATGACGAATGCGATCTGCCGCGCGTGGATATCCCCGGTTCGTGGATTGACTACGTAGTCGTCGCGGATAAACCGTTCTTTATCGAGCCGCTGTTTACCCGCGATCCGCGCCTGATTAAACAGGAACATATCCTGATGGCGATGATGGCGATTAAAGGCATCTACGCCGAGCATCAGGTGCAATCCCTGAACCACGGGATCGGCTTTAACACCGCCGCCATCGAACTGCTGCTACCAACCTACGGCGAACAGCTCGGTCTGAAGGGTAAGATCTGTAAACACTGGACGCTGAATCCGCACCCGACGCTGATTCCGGCGATTGAAAGCGGCTGGGTAGAGAGCGTCCACTGCTTCGGCGGCGAGCTGGGGATGGAAGAGTACATTCGCGCGCGTCCGGATATCTTCTTTACCGGCGCCGACGGCTCCATGCGCTCCAACCGCGCCTTCTGCCAGCTGGCGGGACAGTATGCGGTAGATATGTTTATCGGTTCGACCCTTCAGGTTGACGGCTACGCTAACTCCTCCACGGTGACCCGCGGCCGCCTCTCCGGCTTCGGCGGCGCGCCGAATATGGGCCATGATCCGCACGGTCGCCGCCACGCCACGCCGGCATGGCTCAACATGATTACCGAACCGGACCCGTTGCAGCGCGGTAAAAAGCTGGTGGTACAGATGGTAGAAACGTTCCAGGCGGGCGTGAAACCGACCTTCGTGGAAAAACTTGACGCCGTTGAAGTCGCCAAAACCTCCGGGATGCCGCTGGCGCCGGTAATGATTTACGGCGATGACGTTACCCATGTACTGACCGAAGAAGGCATCGCCTATCTCTATCGGGCGGAAAGCCTTGAAGAGCGCCGGGCTATGGTAGCCGCCGTGGCCGGGATCACCGATATCGGTCTCGGCGTTGATGCCAAACGCGTGGCCGCACTGCGCCAAAGCGGCAAAGTCGTGTATCCGGAGGATATCGGTATCCGCCGCAGCGATGCCACCCGCTCCCTGCTTGCCGCCGGTAGCGTGGCCGATCTGGTTGAGTGGTCCGACGGTCTGTACAACCCACCGGCAAAATTCCGGAGCTGGTAATGAAAAAACTCTCTCCCCAGTTTGCTGAAACCCGGGCCCGCTGGCTGGCCCATACCGCCAGCGCCTGCCTCGTTGACGAGGCGCGACTCAGCCCTAAACCGGGCCTGGTCGATAGCCGCGGCAACGGCGCGCATCAGGATCTGAGCCTGGCGCTAATGGAGCGTTCAGCCCGCAGCCTGCAGCCAACGTTTCATGCGCTGGCCCAGCAGAGCTGGCTGCGGCCGGCGGACGTAGCCCTGCGTGAAACCGTTGGCCGGCTGGGCCGCGAAGGCGAAGCGCAGATGATGCAGGCGACTGCCGGGGTCAATACCCATCGCGGCGCTATCTGGGCGCTGGGCCTGCTGGTCAGCGCGACGGCGATGCTGGGAGGAGAGGGTCATGCACAGAGGATTGCGGAAACCGCCGCCGCCCTCGCCCGTCTGCCGGATGCCTGCGCGCCGAAAACTTTCAGTAAAGGCCTGCGCGCCAGCCGCCGCTGGCAGGTTCCGGGCGCGCGGGAAGAAGCGCAGCGCGCTTTTCCGCACGTCACTACCCTTGCCCTGCCGCAGCTATTGCGCAGCCGGGCCGAGGGAGCCAGTGAAGAGCAGGCCCGGCTTGATGCGCTGATGGCGATTATGACTTCGCTTAGCGATACCTGCGTGCTCTCCCGCGCCGGAATGGCGGGCCTTGAAGCGATGCGGCAAGGCGCTGGCGAGGTGCTGGCAGCGGGAGGATGTGCGACAGCCAGGGGACGCGCCGCGCTGGCGCGTCTTGATGCGCAGATGCTGGCGCAGAACGCCTCGCCGGGTGGCGCGGCGGATCTTCTTGCCGCCACCCTGTTTCTCGACCGGGTTTCCGCTTAACGCATTCAGAGGATGTTATGGAACAGATTAAATTGTCATTCCCTGCCAACCGCGCCCTCAGCGGCAAAGCGCTGGCAGGCGTTGTAGGCTCCGGCGATATGGAAGTGCTCTATACCGCCGGACAGAGCGATACGCTTAACGTAGAAATCACCACCTCCGTGGACAACAGCCAGGCGCGCTGGAACGCGCTATTCGAACGGCTGAGCCTGATTAACGGCCTGCCGGGCGGACAGCTGATCATCCACGACTTCGGCGCCACGCCCGGCGTCGCACGGATCCGTATTGAACAGGTTTTTGAGGAGGTGGCTCATGCGTAACGATCGCAGCTTTATTGAACTCCGCGCTCGTGAACGCGCCCGCACCCTGCTGGATGACGGCAGCTATCGCGAACTGCTGGATCCTTTCGACGGCATCATGTCGCCGTGGCTCGGCGCGCAGGGCATCGTCCCGCAATCCGACGACGGTATGATTGTTGCAAAAGGGACCATCAATGGCCAGCCGGCGGTGGTGATTGCCATTGAAGGTACCTTCCAGGGCGGCAGCATGGGTGAGGTCTCCGGCGCGAAAATGGCCGCCGCCCTTGAGCTGGCGGCGGAAGATAACCGCAACGGTATTCCCACTCAGGCCGTGCTGTGTCTGGAAACCGGCGGCGTGCGCCTGCAGGAAGCCAACCTGGGCCTTGCTGCCATCGCCGATATTCATGCCGCAATAGTCGACCTGCGCCGCTATACCCCGGTGGTCGGCATCGTTGCCGGCACCGTCGGCTGCTTCGGCGGAATGTCCATCGCCGCGGCGCTGTGTAGCTACCTGATTGTCACCCGTGAAGCGCGTCTGGGCCTCAACGGGCCGCAGGTTATCGAGCAGGAAGCGGGGATTGAAGAGTATGACTCCCGCGACCGTCCGTTTATCTGGAGCATGACCGGCGGCGAAATTCGCTACGCCAGCGGCCTGGTCGATGCCCTGGTAGGCGATGGTATCAACGCGGTGAAAAGCGCGATGAACGAGGCGATCGCCAAAGGCGTGCCCGCGCAGCATCGCAGCGACAAATATGAAGATTTCCTGACCCGTTTGACCCGATTCGATACCCGCCAGCAGGCGGACACCGCGCAGATCAAACAGCTATTCGCCCGGGAGGTGAAATAATGAGCCAGTTCACTAATCGCGCCGCGCTGTGGCTAAATCAGCTGGCGCCGAATGCCCCGCTAATGACCGGTCTGTGCCCATCGGTGCAGGTTGCCGACGCCGATTTTAACGGTGAAAGCGCCCGTTTTATCGCCGTGGTACCGGATGCTAATAACCATTACCCACGCGCCGCTCAGGGTGAAGTTGGCCTGCTCGAAGGCTGGACGCTGGCAAAAGTGGTCAACGAAACCCTCGACGCCGATGCCGATAAAACGGTGAAGCGCCCGATTATCGCGGTTATCGATGTCCCCAGCCAGGCCTATGGCCGTCGCGAAGAAGCATTTGGTATTCATCAGGCGCTGGCCGGCGCCGCAGGCGCATACGCGAAGGCGCGTCTTGCCGGGCATCCGGTGATTGGCCTGATCGTCGGCAAAGCGATGTCCGGGGCGTTTCTCGCCCACGGCTACCAGGCTAATCGACTGATCGCATTTAACGACGCCGGGGTACTGGTGCATGCGATGGGTAAAGAGTCGGCCGCGCGGATCACCCTGCGTACCGTTGAAGCGCTGGAGAAACTGGCGGCAACCATTCCGCCTATGGCTTATGACGTCAGCAACTACGCGACGCTCGGCCTGCTCTCCGCTCTGCTGGATATCAGTAATCCTGACGCACCGGACGCCCGCGATCTGACGCTGGTCACCGACACCCTGCGCGACGCCATCGCTGACGCCCGCCGGGATGCCTCACTGAAGTGCCGCCTTGGCGCGGAGAACCGCCGTAGTTCCCAACTAGTACGCGATCGCATGCGCGCCAGCTGGTAGTCAGTCCCTAAGTAGAAGAAAACCTGCCGGAAGCGGCCACCCGGGGCGCCATCGAGCGCTCCGGGAAGGAACCGCTTTTAGAAATTATAACAATCGCGCCAGTACTCTTTTTCATTTACAGGTGATATATGACTTATGTGATTATTCATGCCCTCGCGCCGATTTTTGTCATCATGCTGCTGGGCTTCTGGGCCGGCAAGGCCAAAATGGTCGATAACAAAAACGTCTCTTTACTCAATATTTTCGTGATGGATTTTGCCCTCCCCGCGACGCTGTTTAGCGCCACGGTGCAAACCCCATGGAACGGTATCGTCGCGCAATCGCCGCTGGTACTGGTACTGACCGGGGCCATGTGGATTACCTATGCGGCCATCTACTTCCTCGCTACCCGCGTATTCAAGCGCTCGCCGCAGGATGCC
This sequence comes from Klebsiella sp. GW_Kp181, assembly GCF_040062315.1. Taxonomy (NCBI): domain Bacteria; kingdom Pseudomonadati; phylum Pseudomonadota; class Gammaproteobacteria; order Enterobacterales; family Enterobacteriaceae; genus Klebsiella; species Klebsiella sp. GW_Kp181. The sequence goes on along the minus strand of NZ_JBEAFR010000058.1, from coordinate 65,382 downwards.
GCCGTGTTGACCCTGACCGTAGCGCTGCCTAACTACGCCGCTCTTGGTCTGCCGATTCTGGGCAGCGTGCTCGGCGAAGGCGCATCAACATCCCTCTCCGTCGCCGTTTCCATCGCTTGCGGCTCGGTACTGATGACGCCGTTCTGTCTGCTGATTCTGGAGCGTGAAAAAGCGCTCGCCGCCGGCGAGAACAGCGGTTCGACGCTGGCGATGCTGCCGGTACTGATGTGGCGTTCAGTGAAAAAACCGATAGTCTGGGGGCCTCTGCTGGGGGTTGTCCTTTCGGCGATCGGTCTCAAAATGCCGGAGCTGCTGCTGGCCTCTATTAAACCGCTGGGCCTGGCGGCGACCGCCGCGGCGCTGTTCCTGACCGGTGTCATTCTGTCGGCGCGTAAGCTGCAGCTCAATGCGCTGATTGCCACTTCCACTCTCGTCAAACTGCTGGTTCAACCGTTTATCGCCTGGGGTCTGGTGATGCTGCTGGGGCTGCACGGTTCTATCGCCATTACCGCCATTCTGATGATTGCGCTGGCGGCCGGTTTCTTCGGCGTGGTCTTCGGCAACCGCTTTGGCGTACAGTCGCCGGATGCGGAAGCGGTGCTGCTGTTAAGCTCGGTTCTGTGTATCCTGTCGCTGCCGCTGTTTATCACTTTAACTTCAGGGATCTAACGATGCTATCAACGCCGCGTCCTCACGATTTAGTCTGGTTGAATAGTGCCGCCGCGCTGGAGGCGATCGAGGAACATTGGGTCGCTCAGCACTGGCGCACCAGCCTGCCGGTGGTGGTACGACGCGACGTTGACATCAGCGCCCGCATTCCGGTGGGCGTGCGGGGCATGAAGCGCGAAGAGCGCGCTGCGGGGTGGGTACGGATGGAGAATATCGTCCGAACCATTACCCCGGAAACGCTCGCCGATCGCCTGCTGCTTCTGCGTTCGCCGTTTGTCTCTCAGCCGCCGGTACAGGCGGCGATATCACTGACCTTGCACGACTGGCCGTGGCGCTGGGGCATTACCGGCAGTACCGGCTATGCGCTGGCCACCGAAATTCCCGTGCTTCACGCCGCCAGCGATCTCGATCTGCTGATCCGCGCGCCGCAGCCGCTCGACCGCGAAGCGCTGCTCGCCTGGCAGTCCCGCGTCGCCCGTCTGCCCTGCCGGGCGGATACCCAGGTCGAAACGCCTGCAGGGGCATTCGCGTTAAACGAGTGGCTACGAGATGGCCGCACCCTGCTGAAAACGTCCCGCGGCGCGCGCCTGACCGCTACGCCATGGAACAGGGAGGAAGCATGAAAATTCTCTTTACCTTTCCCGGTCAGGGAAACCAGCGGCCGGATATGCTCGCCGCCCTTCCCGACCGCCAGAACATCCTTGCCGAGGCGCGTACCGTGCTCGGCGATGAAGTAGACCATTTAGATACCGCCGCTGCGTTAAAACATACCCGTGCAGTGCAGCTGTGCTTGCTGATCGCAGGCGCAGCCTGGGCGCGGGAGCTACAGCGTCAAGGTGTGAAGCCGGACATGGTTAGCGGCCTGTCGATAGGGGCTTTCCCGGCGGCTGTCATTGCCGGCGCGCTGGATTTCACCGACGCCCTGCGGCTGGTGGCGCTGCGCGGCGATTTAATGGAGCAGGCTTATCCCCACGGCTACGGGCTTACCGCGATTATGGGCCTGACGCTCAACCGCGTGGAAAAGCTGATTGCCGATAGCGACCTCTATATTGCCAACCTTAACGCTGAAACGCAGATTGTCATTGCCGGACGCGACGACGAGATGGCCCGCGTGGCTCAGCTGGCGCTGGCGGCTGGCGCCAGTAAAGCTCAGCGGCTGGCGGTTAGCGTCCCTTCCCACTGCGCGCTGCTGAATGAACCGGCGGCTAAGCTGGCAAAAGCCTTCGCTGACGTCACGCTGCAACGACCGTGCTGTGCGTATCTGAGCGGCTCCACGGCGCGCGTTTTATGGGACCCATTAAAAATCGCCGACGATCTGGCGCTGAATATGGCGCGAACCGTGCGCTGGCAGGAAGCGATGATCGCCGCTGATGAACGGGACGCGCGGCTGGCAATCGAGATGCCGCCCGGCGGCGTGCTAACCTGCCTCACCCGCCAGGCGGGCTGGCGGGGAGAGAGCATTTCGCTGGAGCGCAGCGGTATCGACGTCGCCCGTCACCTGGCAAACCGGCTTAATGGCTAAGGCTGCGGGCGTACATCCGCCCTTCCGCCGCCAGCGCCAGCAGGTCGGCGTCGCGCTCGCGATGGTGTGAGTAGACAATGGAGATCAGCTGGCGCATCTGATAGGGCTCCGCCAGCTTCAACAGCTGAACGTCATTTTCATACACCTTTTTCATTCGTCCCGGCAGTAGCGCAAAGCCCACGCCCGCCTGCACCAGGCTAATCATCGAAAAAATATCGTTAACCCGGGTGACGATTTCAGGTTGAAATCCCGCCACCTGAAAAGCGTCCTGAAATCCGGCATAGGTGGCAAACCCTTCCGCCAGAGAAACGAATTTACGCCGCGCATAGTCGCGCAGCTCGGCGGGCGTTGAGGTGTCCAGTTGTTCCGTCGCCGGGGCGGCAAGAAAGATATCATCCTCAAACAGCGGGACCACATCAAAAGCTGAATTGTTGAATTCACCTTCGTTGGTGGCGATCAGGATCGCATCGAGCGCGTCATCTTCCAGCATATCCAGCAGCATCTGATTGGAACCCATGGTGAGATCCAGTTCCAGTTCCGGCCGCCGCAGCTTCATGCCCATAATAATGCGCGGTACGGTTTCAAGGGTCAGAGAGTAAAGCGTGCCGATTCGCAGCCGCCCTTGTCCGACACCCGCTACTTTACGCGTGGCTTCCAGTCCGCGGGTCATCAGGCTGATCACGTCCTGGCAGTACTCCAGCAGCGTCCACGCCGCCGGGAGGGGCAGCAGGTTGCGCCCTTTGTGAATAAACAGCGGGCAGCCAACGCCCTCTTCCAGCGTATGCAGCGCCCGGTGGACGCTAACGCCGCTCAGCTGCATTGATTCTGCGGTTCGGGCAATATTGCCCTTTGCCATAAACATCATAAATACCGACAGCTTGCGGAAGGTGATGTCCTGATTAATATCGTCTTTCATTGCCCCGGGCTCCGCTTTTCGGTCTTCATTCGCATTTTCTTTTGTGATTTCAAGACAGTATAACCGCAATTCACGATTGAAGGATTAGCCGGAAGGGGGATATCGCCGGGGGAAGAGATTTTAGCAATTTAGCGTTTTCGCCGGGCAGCGAAGAGAGGCCAGTAAGCCCGGTGAGGCGTCAGCCGCCACCGGGCAATGTCAACGACGTGGGCTTACAGCGCCATATCGTGCTGCGGCGATGTTTCCGCCTTCGGCTCTGCCGGTTTGGCGGTCATTACCGGAGCGGAGACGTTCATTTCAATCACCGGCGGTTTGGTGAGCTGTAGCGCCGCTGCGGTATCATCCCACACCTGCTGGGTCAGCGCGACGTTGCCGTTCAGCTTCTGGCCATAGCTCGGTACGATATCGCGAATGCGGCTCTGCCATTCCGGGGAATTAAACTGCGCCGGGAACATCTGCTTGATCACGTTCAGGGCAATCGGCGCGGCGGTGGAAGCCCCCGGCGAAGCGCCCAGCAGCGCGGAGATGGTTTTCTGTTCATCCACCACCACTTCGGTACCCAACTTCAGTACGCCGCCCTTCTCGGCATCTTTTTTGATGATCTGCACGCGCTGGCCAGCCTGAATCAGCTTCCAGTCCTCTCTGCGCGCGCCAGGATAGTACTCTTTCAGCGCGGCAAAGCGGTCATCGTCGCTGAGCATCACCTGGCTGATGAGGTATTTCACCAGGTCAAAGTTATCCAGACCGACATGAGTCATCGGCAGCACGTTACTGGTCGTCGTGGTGCTCAGCAGGTCGAGGAAGGAACCGTTTTTCAGGAACTTAGTTGAGAAGGTCGCAAACGGCCCAAACAGCACCACGCGCTTGCCGTCGAGGAAGCGGGCATCAAGGTGCGGCACCGACATCGGCGGCGCGCCAACCGAAGCCTGACCGTAAACTTTTTGACGATGCTCGTTGGTTACCGCCGGGTTTTCGGTCATCAGGAAGGAGCCGCCCACCGGGAAACCGGCGTAGTTATCCGCCTCCGGAATACCGGTTTTTTGCAGTAATTTCAGAGCACCGCCGCCGGCGCCGATAAATACGTATTTCGCATCGATCGCCCGCTCTTCGCCGCTATTAACGTTTTTGATTGTCACGTGCCAGGAATTATCAGCATTGCGTTTAAAGGCGGTCACTTCAGAAGACGTTTGCAGGGTGAAGTTGTTATTTTTCTTCAGACTACCGATCAGCTGGCGGGTTATTTCCCCATAGTTAACGTCGGTACCCACCGGTGTCCAGGTCGCCGCCACGCGCTGCTGCGGATCGCGACCTTCCATGACCAGCGGCGCCCACTGTTTTATTTGTTGGTGATCGGTGGAGAATTTCATCCCCTGAAATAAGGTTGTTTGCTGCAGCGCGGCATAGCGCTTTTGCAGATAATCCACGTTATCGCCCCAGACAAAACTCATATGTGGGGTGGAGTTAATAAAGGAGTGCGGATCGTGCAAAATGCCGCGTTTGACCTGCGCCGTCCAGAACTGGCGGGAGATCATAAATTGTTCGTTAATATCCAGCGCTTTGCTGACGTCAATGGTGCCATCCGGGCGTTCCGGCGTATAGTTCAGCTCCATATTCGCGGAGTGCCCGGTACCGGCATTGTTCCAGCCGTTAGAGGACTCCAGGGCGACGCCATCCAGCTTCTCAACCATGACCTGATTCCAGTCCGGCTGTAACTCATGCAGCCAGGTTCCCAGCGACGCGCTCATGATGCCGCCGCCGATCAGCAGGAAATCGGTTTTTTTCGAGGTATCGTCATTTGCGAAGGTCGCCGAGCTGACGAACATCGCTAATGCGGTCATAGATATAATCGTATTTTTAATTGCAGGCATAATAGAAATATCACATAGCACAAGTGTAATAAGAGCCTGCATATTAACGCACTTTTACTTTATTTTAAAATGTCATTTACACATTCGCACGCATAGCTAATTATTGTTAACCTGGTTTTTTAACTTAAAAAAGTAAAATATTGCCCAAAGCAATAAATATGCATCGGATGGTTTATTTACAACCCGCAAAATTAAATCAGAGTAAACGGATGGTTAGTGAGGAATAATATTGCCGTACCGGAGGAATGATATTGCCTTCATCGGCGCGTATTGCGGAAATACGCGCCGCCAGGTTAAGTTCAGGCCACCGGCTGCGCTGCCCGTAGCGCAATCCGCAGACTGTCGTTATGCTCTGCCAGCAGCTCGCGCGCCTGCCAGGCATCCAGCCCGCTGAGAAGCATCAAGATTGCCGTCCGGCAGTGCTGATTGCAGCTGGCCAGCGCGGCTTTGGCCTCACTGCGCGAGCACGCCGTCGCCGCCATTACGATGGCAATCTGCCGCTCGGCCCAGCGCGGCGTGCTGGCCTGCAGATCGACGCGCAGGTTTTCGTACACTCGCCCGCTACGAATAGCCAGCCCGGTGGTCAGCATATTGAGGATCTGTCGCTGCGCAATTTGCGCCTTCGGATTGCCAAAGCCAGCCACCGCTTCCGGCCCGGTTTGCGGGGCGATAATAATATCCGCCAGCTGGGCGGCTTCGCTATTGGCCTGCTGCGTCAGAACCGCAATTGGCGCGCCCAGCGACCAGGCATGACGCATCGCCCCCCAGACCCACGGCGTCTTGCCGCTTACCGTCAGCGCCAGCAGCATATCCTGGTTGCTGAACTGTAACGCCTGTAGTTCAAAGGCGCCAAGATCGTAATCATTCGCCGCGGTTTCCATCTCCTGCAGCGCAGCGGCAGGGCCGCCGGCGATAAGTCCGACCAGCGAATGTTTCCCCTCCGGCGTAAACTCACTTACCGTCTGCACGGCGGCACGACCTGACGCCCCGGCACCGATAATCACCAGTCGCCCTCCCCGACTCAGCGTCGCCGTGGCGTTATCAATCAGGCGCGCGATCTCCGGCAAACATGCTTCGACCGCTTCGGCAATCTGCCGATCGTCCTTATTCAGCAGCGTCAGCATATCGAGGGTGGCAAGACTCTCTATATGGGTCGTTTCAGGGTGGCGTCGTTCCATCATTGAAGCGGTTGGCTTACTGCTCATAAAAACCTCCGTTTAGAACCGAAAGAACCTTCGGGGGCGAAAGCGCTGGCCTGCGGCAAACCCTTTCATTGACCATGGCTATTAATTGCAGTGTAAAGCTTTCATGACGCGCTTTACCGCCACGGGAGTCACAGTTTTGCCCCCCTGAAGCCATTCAGCCATCGACTGGTCGTTATTCAGGCAATGGTCCGTTGAGCGCAATGATTTTTAACCAGGAAAATATCCGGCACACTTCGCCCGCAGGAAACATCCGGAATAAACCCCACCGCGATCTTCAACGCTGGCGTATCAGAGTTATTTGGCTTTTATTACACGGCTTTATGAAAGCCATGCATTCAGCGATAATACGCATCTAACCGTTTTATCCTGGGGTCGGTATGAATGAATTAGCGCAGCAGGCAGCGCCCGCGCGTAAACGCCCGATGAGTATGAAGCTGAGCACCGCCGTGACCTTAATGATTGGCAGCGTCATCGGTTCCGTATTGATTCTGGTCTACGCCCTGTGGTTTATGCAGATAAGCGGCGCAACCCGCGATGGCGTCAAGGATACGGCGCTGGCGGTGGCGCGGACGCTGGCCGACTCCCCGGAAGTTAAGCGGGGTCTGACGCTGCCGCCTGAACGCGGAATCATTCAGCCGCTGGCTCTGGCCGTCAGCAAACGCAATGGCCTGCTGTTTGCCGTCGTGACCGATATGGACGGGATTCGCTACTCGCATCCTGATGGCCAGATTATCGGCAAACCCTTTATCGGCGATGACATCCTGCCTACGCTGAAGGGCAAAGAGAATGTAGCCGTCAATCACGGCGTGCTGGCCCCCGCGCTGCGGGTATTCACCCCGGTCTTTGATGATAGCCGCCGGCAAATCGGCGTGGTGGCGATTGGTATTTCGCTGAGCAAAGTCGATACGCAGATCGCCGACAGCCGCTGGGATGTGCTCCTCACCGTACTGTTCAGCGCGCTGGTTTGCGCCGTCGGTACCTGGAGCCTGGTTCGCGGCCTGAAGCGCGTTCTGCTGGGCCTCGAGCCGCAAGAGATCTCAACGCAGTTCCAGCAACGCCAGGCGATGCTGCATTCATTAAAAGAGGGGGTGGTGGCGGTAGATGCCGACGGCAAGGTGACGCTGATTAACCCCGCCGCGCGCGACGTTCTGTTTAGCGGCCCTGGACGCGATATCGCGCAAACGCCGCTGCTGGCTGATTTGCAGGAAGTTTTACATACCGGCGAGCCGATCTACGATCGGGAGCTCGGCTGTAATGGTCTGCTGCTGATCAGTAATACGGTGCCAGTCCGCAGTCAGGATGAGGTGGTCGGCGCGATTAGTACCTTCCGCGACAAGACCGAAGTCAGCCAGCTGCTGCAGCGGCTTGACGGGATGGTGAACTATGTCGACGCCCTGCGCACCACCTCACATGAGTTTATGAACAAGCTGCACGTAATTCTCGGCCTGTTGAATATGAAAAGCTACGATAAGCTTGAAGAGTACGTGCTGCAGACCGCCCACACCTATCAGGCGGATATCGGCGAAATCCAGCATCGGATCAAATCGCCAGTGGTGGCCGGCTTTTTGATCGGCAAAATACAGCGCGCCAAGGAGCGAGGTTTTACCCTCACCCTTGCCGAAGAGAGCCTGGTGCCGGACTGCCCGAATGAAAAACAGGTCACCGTGCTGGTCACGGTGCTGGGCAACTTAATCGAGAACGCGCTGGATGCTATGAGCGGCCAGGCCGAAGGCGAAGTCGGCCTGCTGCTGCATTATCAGAACGGCTGGCTGAGCGGCGAAGTCAGCGATGATGGCCCCGGCATCCCGGCAGACTTTATCGAGGATATTTTTAATAAAGGCTTCTCCACCAAAGGCGAAAATCGCGGCGTCGGGCTGTTTCTCGCCAGCCAGCAGCTTCGTGAACTGGGCGGGTCGCTGGCCGTAGAATCCGAGCCCGGTGTGTTTACCCAATTTTTTGTTCACCTCCCCTGGGACAGTAAAAGGAAAAGTGCGTGATAAATGTGTTAATTGTTGACGATGATGCCATGGTTGCTGAACTGAACCGCCTGTACGTGGGACGAGTCAGCGGCTTCCGCTGTAGCGGCACCGCGTCTACGTTGAGTAAAGCCAGGGAGATGATTAACGACAAGGATCTGGAGATAGACCTGGTGCTGCTGGATGTCTATATGCAGCAGGATAGCGGCCTGGATCTGCTGCCCGCTATCCGCGCCTCGGGACGGGCCATCGACGTGATTATGATCACCTCAGCCGCTGACGCCGCGACGGTTCAGGCTTCTATGCGCTACGGCGTGGTGGACTATCTGATCAAACCCTTCCAGTTTCCGCGTTTTGAAGAGGCCCTGACTGCCTGGCGCGAAAAACGTAAGCTGATGACCGGTCAACCCTATTACGAACAAGCGGACGTTGACCGGCTGCTGCACGGCAATGTGCCGGATGCCGCGGATGCCCGTAAATTGCCGAAAGGCTTAACCCCGCAGACGCTGCGCACCCTCTGTCAGTGGATTGATGCCCACCCGGACGTAGAGTTTTCCACCGACGAACTGGCGGCGGCGGTGAACATATCTCGGGTCTCGTGCCGTAAATATCTGATTTGGCTGGCGCAAATTAACATTCTCTATACCAGCATTCATTATGGCGCCACCGGACGTCCAGTGTATCGCTATCACCTGATAGCCGAGCAGTACAATCTGCTTAAGCAGTACAGTCACTAAGCCGGTAGCCGTCATCCAGCAGCTGAAAGCGGAACCGGCGCTGTGAAGAGAGGATAACGTCGCGGTTTTTGGTAACGAAAATCGCTTCGATATCCTCACGCTGGCGCAGGGCCGCGCAGCCTTTCTCCACGCCAAGGCCATAAATCAGGGTCGTCCAGATATCGCCGTCCAGCGAGTCGGCGGAAATAATGGTTACGCTTTCCAGCTCATTATCCAGCGGATAACCGCTGCGCGGATCGAGTATATGGTGACAGCGTTTGCCATCCTGCTCGAAATAGCGTTCGTAAATGCCCGAGGTCACCACCGACTGCCCCGCCACCGCAATGCTGCCGATCAGCGCATCCGCCGCTGAGTACGGCTTTTTCAGCCCGATAGACCACTCACCGAGCGTGTGGACGTTGCCGCCGAGATTAATCAGCGCGGCGTTTATGCCTTGCTGCTGCAAATAGTCGCGCACCCGATCGGCGATATAGCCTTTGGCAATCGCCCCCAGATCGATCTCCATCCCCGTCCGCGCAAGGTAGACGCTACTGGCGGCATCATCGAGGATCACATCCTGCGGACGCGTTAGCGCCAGCCGGGCGGCAATATCGGGTGCCGCGGGCACGCTGCGGCCCTGAAAGCCGATGCGCCACAGCTTCACCAGCGGGCCAATCGCCAGGTTAAACGCGCTGTCGCGCACCATGCTGGCGGCTTTGGCGCATTTGATCAGCGCGTAGACCGGACGGCTTACCGTCACCGGATGCCGCCCGGCGGCCTGGTTGATATCCATCACCTGGGAGTGCGCGCGGTTAACGGTGAAAAGATCTTCGTAGCCCTTAATCAGCTGAAAAACGCGTGAAGCGAGCGGTTCATCGTGAACGTAGAGCTTGAGGAGAATGGGCGAACCCATCAGCACGGCGGAGTAGCTGTAGACGCGGTTGTCGGACATATCATACTCCTGAGAGATAAGAAGCCGGGCCGTCTATTTGCCAGCCCGGCAGGTGTCGCTGACGCTTAACCTCTGGCGCGTTTCGCCGCCTGATGGCCCGCGAGGGTACCGAAGATAATGATATCGGCCACTGCGTTACCGCCGATGCGGTTACCGCCGTGGATGCCGCCAACCACTTCACCTGCGGCAAAAGCGCCCGCAATCGGCTGTTGACCGGCGTTCAATACCGCGGTTTCCGTATTGATGGTCACGCCACCCATCGTGTGGTGAACCCCCGGGGCGATGCGAATCGCATGGTACGGGCCTTCATTAATCGGCGCGCGCAGCGCGGTAGTGCGGCCAAAATCATCGTCATGCTGTTTTTCAACAAAGCCATTATAGCGTTCCAGCGTATCGAGGAAGGCATGGTAATCCATCCCCAGTTTCTCCGCCAGCTGGCGCGGCGAGCTGGCGCTGGTGACGAAACCTTTAGCAATGTACTCGTCGGCGGCTTTGTTTTTCGCCCGGACGTGCTCGTCAAAGATGATATAAGCGAAGTGCTCCGGCAGCGCGATAATCGCGGCGGAAACCTTATCGCGGGTCTCCATTTCGTTGAAGAAGCGGTTGCCCTGCTGGTTCACCAGAATCGCCCCGCCGCCGCGGATCGACTCGGAAATCAGATACGAGGTTTGCTGCTCGACGGTCGGGTGAATCTGGATTTCGCCCATATCCACCGTCCCGGCCCCGATGCGTTCAAGCAGCGCGATACCGCCGCCGGTCGCCCCTCTATGGTTGGTGGTCACGAAGCCGGCCAGATCCGGGCGGTATTTCACCACCATCGCGCTGTTGGCGCTGAAGCCGCCGGTAGCCACGACAATGCTCTTCGTCTGTACCACAACGGTTTCTTGTTCATCGTTAAGCAGGCGTACGCCGCTCACCTCATCGTCGGTCATCAGGATCTCTTCAACCGACGTATCCAGCAGGACATCGATCCCGCGTTTAGTGATATTACGCACCAGGCCGCTGATCAGGTAGCCGCCGACCGCCGACCCGTCGCGCGGACGGTGGGTGCGGTCGATGCTCATCCCGCCGGTAGTGGTGATATCGTTAAGCATAATGCCGCGACGCGCCAACCACTCAATGGCTTCCGGCGCATTTTCCACGAAGCGGCGCAGCAGCTGCGGGTCGTTTTTGTTCTTACCGCCTTTCAGCGTTTCCTGGTAAAACAGCTCTTTGCTATCTTCAATACCTTTCACGCGCTGGAAGCGGGTCTCTGCGGCGTTCATCCCGGCTGAAGCTTTAATCGTGTTGCCGCCAATGGTCGGCATTTTTTCAACGATCAGCACGCTCGCGCCTTCATCGTGCGCCTGAATCGCCGCCGCCAGCCCGGCTCCGCCGCTGCCGACCACCACCACATCGTAGCTTTTCGGCGCCGCTTCGCCCGCGCCCTCTTCGGCGGCCAGCGCTTTACTGGACTTCAGCATCGCTTTGGACACCGCTTTTTTCACCGCTTCGCTCTGGCTGGTTGCGCCGGAAATCGCATCCACGTGCGGGGTATTAGCGCTGAGAATACGTTCGCGGATCTCTTCAAAGCTGGTGGTGAACTCGACGGTCTGCACCGGGCTTGCCGCCAGCTCGATATCGGCGATGCGGTCGTTTTCAAGGCTGACGTTGATAACCAGCTCGTTGGCGTCGTCCTGAACGGTTTCGACGAACATCCCCGGTTTGAATTTGGCGTCGCCCATGCTCATATCGCGGATCATTGCCTCCACCAGCGAGAAGCGCCACAGCGGTTCCGGGATGTTCAGAGCTTCACGCTGGGTGCTGTCAATAAACAATTCCAGCTCTTCGCCGGCGGCAATGCGCGCCGCCCAGTCAGGGTAAGCAATGCAGGCACGCCCCACCGCCATCAGATCATAGCCATGATCCAGCCCCTGCTCCGCATCGGCTGCGTTAACGACCCCGCCCACGCCCATCACCGGCACCTGAGCCAGGGTTTCAGAGCGCATGGCGCAATATTTTTCAATTAGCGGCGTGGGATCGGTGGTATCGACAATCGACGGGCGCAGCGTTGCGCCAACGGAGAAGTGGAGATAATCCACGCCGCGGGCGGCCAGCTTTTCCAGCAGATACAGGGTGTCATCAAAACGGATGCCCGGGACTTCCATCTCTTCCGGGGAGAAACGATAGCCGATGATAAAGGCATCGTCGGCGTACTGGCGGGCCATTTTATGAGTGATATCCAGCACTGCCAGCGGGAATTTCGCTCGATTGTCGCGGCTGCCGCCCCACTCGTCGTCGCGCTGGTTAGAGTTTGGCGAATAAAATTGCTGGATCAGATAGGTATTCGCGCCGTGAATTTCTACGCCGTCGAACCCGGCCAGAATAGCGCGGCGCACGCCGTCGCCAAACTTCGCGATCATGCCTTCAACTTCATCACCGCTCAGCGCGCGCGGCGTCGCAGCGCCATCGCGCGGCGCGGCAATGGCGCTGGGCGCGACCGGCTGGCGTCCGCCGATAAGCTGCGGATCGACCATCCGGCCGCCGTGGTAAATCTGCAGAATCGCTTTTGAGCCTTCCGCTTTGATAGCGGCGGCGATTTTCGCCAGTCCGGCTATTTTTTCATCGTTATCGATGCCGATAGCGCCCGGGAACGCCAGGCCGTAATCATCGATAAAGCAGCATTCAACAATGATGGTGCCGATACTGCCGGCGCGAGCGCGATAGTACTCCACCAGTTCGCTGGTTACGGTTCCGTCAAAATAACCGGTACAGGTTGTCATCGGCGCCATTAACAGGCGGTTTTTAAGCTCGGTACCGTTCGGTAAAGTAAAAGGACGCAAAATTCGTGGATAACTGGTCATAATGACGCTCCAGATTATAAATATTAAAAATTGAGAATCAGGCGACGGAATTGTTTTTGCTTGTATTTAGTAATCCCTTAAGTCATGCCCATAATATAGCGATTTTTTTAGTTACCAAAGATATTACATTAGTTAAAAAACTATTTAATACCAGCAATAACACCAATACCTCCTTTGTATTATTAATTAAAAATAACTTATTCACAAAAACAGGACTAATCATAACAATCAGGAAACCATTGTTAACATAATCCCCCACCAGGAAACCAATAAATACACATATATTTCAACAAGATAAATTTAAATTACTTTATCGCGCTCAATTTATATTTAACATCTATCTATATTTCATACAAATAAACACCTCACTAAACAGGGTTATTAGAGATAATAAAAATTTGCTCAACAACCCGCTTTTTTTGATCTCAATCAATTGCAATACCGCATGAAAGCGCAATATATAAATAACCAATCTTTTTAATTTAGCGCCCAACAAAAAGCGTTAAATAATGGTCATCGGCATAACCAGAATCGACGATTAATAATTAAAGTAAGTTTTGCAACTAAAGAAATCGAAAGGTTGGTCGGTGACAAAACCTAATTTTTAACTACTTGCAGATACTCATTATGAAAGAGAAAAAGACAACCATACCGCCTGCCGGTGCAGCCCCCCAGGCTGCTTATAAACGTCTACTGATGATGGTGATGCCCATTATCGTTGCCGTCCTGCTGTTGTTCATCCCGGTGCCCGAGGGCCTGCCCCCTTACGCCTGGCACTACTTTGCCATTTTCGTCGGCGTCATCGTCGGTCTAATCTTTGAACCGCTGCCCGGCGCGGTCATCGGTATTACCGGCGTGGTGGTGATTGCCCTGTGCAGCCAGTGGCTGCTGTTCAGTCCTGAACAGCTCGCCGCACCCGGCTTTAAGCTTGCCGGCGCCTCCTTTAAATGGGCGGTGAGCGGTTTCGGTAACTCCACCGTGTGGCTGATCTTCGGCGCCTTTATGTTTGCCGCAGGCTACGATAAGACCCAGTTTGGCCGCCGTCTGGCGCTCATTCTGGTGAAATATCTTGGCCGCCGTAGCCTGACGCTGGGCTACGCCATCACCTTCGCCGATCTGCTACTGGCGCCGTTCACCCCCTCCAACACCGCGCGCAGCGGGGGGACCATCTACCCGATAATCGCTAACCTGCCCCCGCTGTACGGCTCGAAACCCAATGACCCAAGCGCGCGCCGCATCGGCTCCTACCTGATGTGGGTGGCGATCACCGCCGCCTGTATCACCAGCTCGATGTTTCTCTCCGCGCTGGCGCCGAACCTGCTGGCTCTGGCGCTGGTGAAAAGCATTGTTGGCATCAATATCTCCTGGGGCACCTGGTTTATCGCTTTCCTGCCGCTGGGTATCCTGCTGATTCTGGCAATGCCGCTGCTGGCCTACTGGTTCTATCCGCCAGAAGTCAAAGTCAACGATGAAGTGCCGCTGTGGGCCGCCCGCGAGCTGGAAAAACTTGGCCGCCTGTCGCGCAATGAAATCCTGCTGCTGGTCTTCGTCTGCTTCGCGCTGATGATGTGGATCTTCGCCGCCGAGTGGATTGAACCGGCGCTGGCCGCCCTGCTGGTTATCGTGCTGATGCTGTGGACCGGCGTACTCTCATGGAACGATATCACCAGTAATAAAGCGGCATGGAATACCTTCGCCTGGTTTGCGACCCTGGTGGCGCTGGCCGACGGTCTCTCCTCCACCGGCTTTATCGCCTGGCTGGGTAAAGAAGGCGGCGCGCTAATGAGCGGCATCTCTCCGGGCGTGGCTACCGTTATCCTCCTGCTGGCGTTCTATCTGCTGCACTATCTGTTTGCCAGTACCACCGCCCACACTACCGCGCTGCTGCCGGCGATGCTGACTATCGCCTCCACCATCCCGGGTATGAACATGCAGGTCTTCGTGCTGCTGATGGTGACCTCGCTCGGCGTGATGGGGATTATTACCCCCTACGGTACCGGCCCCAGCCCGATTTACTACGGCAGCGGCTATCTGCCGACCAAAGACTACTGGCGTCTTGGTACGATTTTCGGCGCCATCTTCCTGGCTGCCCTGCTGCTGATTGGCTATCCGTGGATGTCCATGATGTTCTGATTCATAACCGTCGGGGCCAACTCCGGCGGTTTTACTCTTAGGGAGCAAAGCAATGTCGACTAAACCTTTTGTCTATCAGGAAGCCTTTCCGTTAGCGCAAGATAAGACTGAATACTATCTGCTGAGCAAGGATCACGTTTCCGTGACCGAGTTCGAAGGCCAGGAGATCCTCAAAATCGATCCTCAGGCCCTCACTCTGCTGGCGCAGCAGGCCTTCCACGATGCGGCATTTATGCTGCGGGTGGATCATCAGAAACAGGTCGCGCAAATCCTTCTCGACCCTGAAGCCAGCGACAACGATAAATACGTGGCTCTGCAGTTTCTGCGCAATTCTGAAATCGCGGCGAAAGGCGTGCTGCCCACCTGCCAGGATACCGGTACGGCGATTATTATGGGCAAGAAAGGCCAGCGCGTATGGACCGGCGGCGGCGATGAGGAGGCCCTCGCCCGCGGGGTCTATAACACCTATACCGAAGACAACCTGCGCTATTCGCAGAACGCCGCGCTGGATATGTATAAAGAGGTCAACACCGGCACCAATCTTCCGGCGCAGATTGATCTCTATAGCGTTGACGGCGACGAATATAAATTCCTCTGTATGGCCAAAGGCGGCGGCTCGGCCAACAAAACCTATCTGTATCAGGAAACCAAGGCGTTAATCACCCCGGCGAAGCTGAAAAACTATCTCGTCGAGAAAATGCGCACGCTCGGCACGGCCGCCTGTCCACCGTACCATATTGCCTTTGTGATTGGCGGCACCTCGGCAGAGGCCACGCTGAAAACCGTTAAGCTGGCCTCAACGAAGTATTACGACGGCCTGCCGACCGAAGGCAACGAGCACGGCCAGGCCTTCCGCGATATTCAGCTGGAAAATGAGCTGCAGCTCGCAGCGCAAAACCTCGGCCTCGGTGCGCAGTTCGGCGGTAAATATTTCGCTCACGATATTCGCGTCATCCGCCTGCCGCGCCACGGCGCGTCGTGCCCGGTAGGCATGGGCGTCTCCTGTTCAGCGGATCGCAATATCAAAGCCAAAATCAACCGCCACGGTATCTGGATTGAGAAACTGGAGAGCAATCCGGGCCAGTATATTCCTGAACACCTGCGCCAGCAGGGTGAAGGCAGGGTCGTCAGCATTAACCTTAATCAGCCGATGAGCGAGATTCTGGCCCAGCTTTCCGCCCACCCGGTTTCAACGCGTCTGACGCTCAACGGTACCATTATTGTGGCCCGCGATATCGCCCACGCGAAGCTGAAAGAGCTTATCGATAACGGTGAGGAACTGCCGCAGTACGTTAAAGATCATCCGATTTACTACGCGGGCCCGGCGAAAACTCCGGAAGGCTATGCGTCAGGCTCCCTTGGCCCGACTACCGCTGGCCGTATGGATTCCTACGTTGATCTGCTGCAATCCCACGGCGCAAGCATGGTCATGCTGGCCAAAGGCAACCGCAGCCAGCAGGTGACCGACGCCTGCCGCAAGCACGGCGGTTTTTACCTCGGCAGCATCGGCGGCCCGGCTGCGGTACTGGCGCAGCAGAGTATTAAGAGCCTGGAGTGCGTGGCCTGGCCGGAACTGGGTATGGAAGCCATCTGGAAAATCGAAGTGGAAAACTTCCCGGCATTTATTCTGGTGGATGACAAAGGCAACGATTTCTTCCAGCAGATCCAGAATAAGCAGTGCGCGGGCTGTTCACAGCAAAGAGGGTGATATTACCCGCCCCTGGCGGCGGGTCACTGTCGAAGGCCGTCGCGTGACGGCCTGAGATGAGCGACAAACCTGCCGGGTGGCGGCTAAACAGCATCCATCTCATCAAACACCTGCTGCGCCAGATGCATCGTCGCGTTGGCCGCGGGCAGGCCGCAGTAAAGCGCGGAGTGCATAATTAACTCTTTTAACTCATCGCGGGTAACACCGTTATTAAACGCCGCCCGCAGATGCATTTTCAGCTCAGCCTCGCGATTCAGGGCAATCAGCATGGCGATGGTGATCATACTGCGGGTATGGTGATCGAGCCCCGGTCGGGTCCAGGTCTCTCCCCAGGCGTAGCGGGTAATGAAGTCCTGGAACTCTTCATTCAGCGGCGTCAGCTTTTGCAGCGTCTTATCGACATGCGTATCGCCAAGCACCTTGCGACGAACCGTCATTCCCTGCTGATAACGCTGTTTATCGTCCATGCTGTTGTTCCCCCTCAATAAAGCCCAGCAGCGCCGAGCTAAACGCCCGCGGCGCTTCGATATTCGATAAATGCGATGCCGCCAGCACCACTACCTCAGAGGCCGCGATCTGCTGATGCAGAAAGTTCGCATCGGCCACTGTCGTGACAGGGTCACTTTCACCGGCAACGATCAGCACCGGAACGGCAATCTGCCCGACCTCAGCGCGCAGATCGGCGGCGGCCAGCGCTTCACAGCAGGCCGCATAGCCTTCCGCATCGATATGGGTCAACTGGTGACAGAGCGCTGCCACCACTTCCGGCGTCTTCTGACGAAACGCGTGGGTAAACCAGCGATCCGCCGCGCCTGCGGCCACCACTTCCATACCTTCCTGACGCACCGCGCGGGCGCGCGACAGCCAGCTTGCCTGGTCACCAATACGCGCGGCGGTGTTGGCGACGACCAGCCCGTAAAAACGTTCCGGAGCAAAGCGTCCCAGCCACAGACCGGTCAGACCGCCCATGGAAATTCCGCAAAACCAGGCTTTGGCAATATTAAGATGATCGAGCAGCGCAACCACATCTTCGCCGAGCTGCGCCAGCGTCACTTTACCATTTTTACGCGTGGCGCCATGACCGTGGGTATCGTAGCGCAGCACGCGAAAATGCTGCGTCAACGCCTCGATCTGCGGCTGCCACATCGCCCGGGTGGTGCCCAGCGAGTTAGAGAGAACGATGACCGGCGCGTCTTGCGGCCCGTCAATCTGATAATCAACATTCAAGACGTTGCTCCTTATATCGCGCCACGACCTGGCGCACGAAGAGTGCTGAGCTGCCGGTCGCCGTTGCCGGGTCCAGCAGTTGGGTTAAGCGGCTGGCGGAGAGATGCTCGCTGACCAGCGGATCGTTTTCCAGCACGCTCAGCAATGAGCGAGACGTATCCAGCGCCTGACGACACAGCGCTTCAACCCGGTGATGGGCCTCGGCTTTACCGATAAATTCCGCCAGCGCCAGGGTAACAGCCTCAGCCATAATCAGACCGTGGGTCATCTCAAGGTCGGCGCGCATCTTATGCGCGAAGACCTGCATGTCGCTGACCAGCGCCTCGCTCTGCGTCAGCGCGCCGCCGACGAGGGTGATGAGCTCCGGCAGCGTTTCCCATTCCGCCTGCCAGCCGCCCAACGCCCGCTCATGCTGCTGGATCTGGCCAGCATACAGCGTCGCCACCAGGCCCGGCGTTCGCTGAGCGGCGGTCAAAATAGCGGCGCAGGAGATCGGGTTACGTTTGTGCGGCATGGTTGACGAACCGCCGCGCCCTTCGGCAACCGGTTCACCCACCTCTGCCACTTCGGTTTGCATCAGTAGAGAAAAATCATTCGCGAATTTACCCAGCGTACCGCATACGCCTGCGTACCATGCCCCGACTTCCAGCATCCGGTCGCGCTGGCTGTGCCAGGGCGCGTCCGGAAGCAGCAGGTCGAGCGCTTTCGCCAGCGCGGCGGCGATCGGCGGCGCCTGCGTTTTTAGG
The DNA here is from genome assembly GCF_040062315.1 of Klebsiella sp. GW_Kp181. Taxonomy (NCBI): domain Bacteria; kingdom Pseudomonadati; phylum Pseudomonadota; class Gammaproteobacteria; order Enterobacterales; family Enterobacteriaceae; genus Klebsiella; species Klebsiella sp. GW_Kp181. The sequence goes on along the minus strand of NZ_JBEAFR010000058.1, from coordinate 46,901 downwards.
GAATCCAGGGTGCCCGCTGCGCCGCCAAACTGCAGCGCCAGCACCCTTGCCCGCATCTCTCGCAGACGCACCTGCCAGCGCAGCAGCGCATCCAGCGTCCCAGCAAGCTTCAGGCCGAAAGTGACCGGCAGCGCATGCTGCATCCAGGTACGGCCAGGCATCACCGTATCCTGATGGCGCTCCGCCTGACGGGCTAATGCGTCGAGCAGACGCTGTAACAGAGATTCCGTTTCCGCCAGCGCGCCGCGCAGCTGTAGAATAAAACCGGTATCGATAGCATCCTGGCTGGTGGCCCCCCAGTGCACGTAGCGCGCTGCCGCCTCATTCCGCTCTTTGACCCGAGCGGTCAGCTGTTTGACCAGCGGGATCGCCAGATTCCCGGCGCTGGCGGCGGCCTGCCCCAGCGCGGAAAAGTCGATTTTTTCGTGCCGGCAGCTCTCGATGATGGGATTGAGCGCCGTCTGCGGCACGAGGCCGCATTCGACCTCGGCGCGAACCAGAGCGGCCTCAAAGTCCAGCATCCCCTGCACCCGCTGTACATCGCTGAACCAGTCTGTCAGCGGGCTGGTACGCAGCATCGGGGTCAACAAACTCATTATGGCTCCTTAAACGCGTTCAATTATCAGCGCGATCCCCTGACCAACGCCGATACACATAGTGCATAGCGCATAGCGCCCGCCGGTACGACGCAGTTGATACGCTGCAGTCATTGCCAGACGACCGCCGGAGGCGCCCAGCGGATGACCGAGGGCAATCGCGCCGCCGTTAGGATTGACGTGCGCCGCATCGTCGGGCAAACCCAGATCGCGCGTGACCGCCAGCGCCTGAGCGGCAAAGGCTTCATTCAGTTCAATGACGTCCATCTGCCCAAGCGTTAACCCGGTTTGCGCCAGCACTTTACGCACCGCCGGCGCCGGACCAAATCCCATAATCCGCGGCGCAACGCCTGCCGTCGCGACGCCCACTACGCGCGCCAGCGGCTGTAAATCATTGGCGGTCAGCGCCTGCTCGCTGGCTAACAGCAGCGCACAGGCGCCGTCGTTAACTCCGGAGGCGTTGCCTGCCGTCACCGTACCGTCGGCGCGCACCACGCCGCGCAGCTTGGCCAGCGCCTCCGCCGTGGTGCTGCGCGGGTGCTCGTCGCGGCTAAAGAGTAGCGGTTCACCCTTACGCTGCGGCACCGAGACGGCGATCAGCTCGTCGGCAAATCGCCCCGCTTCCTGCGCCGCCGCCGTGCGCAGCTGGCTGCGCAGCGCAAACGCATCCTGATCGGCACGAGAAATGGCGAAATCACCGGCCACGTTTTCCGCCGTTTCCGGCATCGAATCCACGCCGTACAGCGCTTTCATCTGCGGGTTGATAAAGCGCCAGCCGATGGTGGTATCTTCCATCTGCATCGTGCGGCTAAAGGCGCTTTCGGCCTTGCCCATCACAAACGGCGCCCGCGACATGCTCTCCACGCCGCCGGCGACCATCAGCTGAGTTTCGCCGCTTTTAATCGCGCGCGCTGCGATGCCGATCGCATCGAGGCTGGAACCGCACAGGCGATTGACGGTACTGCCCGGCACGCTTTCCGGCAAGCCAGCCAGCAGCAGCGCCATCCGCGCGACGTTGCGGTTATCTTCACCCGCCTGGTTAGCGCAGCCATAAATCACATCATCAATGCGCGCCGGATCGAGGCCCGGGTTGCGCTCCAGCAGCGCCTTGAGCGGCAGTGCCGCCAGATCGTCGGCGCGTACGGTGGCAAGAGTACCGCCAAAGCGACCAAACGGCGTACGCACCGCATCACAGATAAATGCCTGATTCATCATAGGTTCCTTACGCGCTTTCCGCCAGTTGTGCAAAAGTCAGCGTCACCGGAGTGATGCGCTGCAGTTCCTCAAAAGAGAGGCCGTTAAAGATTTCCCGTACCACCGGGCCGCTTTCGCTGATATCGATGACCGCCAGATCGGTATAGATGCGGCTTACGCAGCCGACGCCGGTCAGCGGATAGGTGCAGTGCTCTACCAGCTTGCATTCACCGTCGCGGGTCAGATGATCCATCATCACGAAGACCTGACGAGCGCCAATGGCCAGATCCATCGCCCCGCCAACGGCAGGTATCGCGTCGGGCGCGCCGGTACTCCAGTTCGCCAGATCGCCGCTGGCGGAGACCTGGTAAGCGCCGAGTACGCAGATATCGAGATGACCGCCGCGCATCATGGCGAAGGAGTCGCCGTGATGGAAATAGCAGCCCCCCTCAAGCAAAGTCACATACTCTTTTCCGGCGTTAATCAGCTCCGGGTCCTCTTCCCCCGGTAGCGGTTTCGGCCCCATCCCCAGCAGGCCATTTTCGCTGTGCAGAAAGATTTCTTTATCAGCGGGAAGATAGTTAGCAATGCGGGTAGGCAAGCCGATCCCCAGATTGACATAAGCGCCTTCAGGTATATCGCGAGCCACGCGCTGGGCCATCTCATCGCGAGTCAGTTTTTGCATAACGGGGTCCTCAGGCGCTTTTAGCGGCAATCAGGTTTTCCAGGGAGAAGACGCGCTGAACAAAAATGCCCGGGGTAATGATGCTCTCCGGGTCAAGGCTACCGAGGGGCACCAGCTGCGAGACTTCCACGATAGTGGTTTTCGCGGCGGTCGCCATAATCGGGCCGAAGTTGCGCGCCGCCTTGCGGTATACCAGGTTTCCCCAGCGGTCGCCTTGATGGGCTTTGATCAACGCAAAGTCGGCCTTGATAGGATATTCGAGCACATAGTGACGCCCGTCGATCTCGCGAGTCTCTTTCCCTTCCGCCAGCGGCGTACCGTAGCCGGTTGGAGTGAAAACCGCGCCGAGGCCCGCCCCTGCCGCCTGAATACGCGCCGCGAGGTTCCCCTGCGGAACCAGCTCCAGCTCGACTTTGCCGCGTCGATAGAGGTCATCGAAAATCTGCGAGTCAACCTGCCGAGGGAACGAGCAGATCATTTTGCGCACCCGCCCGGCTTTCAGCAGCGCCGCCAGTCCCACTTCGCCATTGCCCGCATTGTTGTTGATAATGGTTAAATCGCGGGCCCCCTGTTCTATCAAGGCATCTATCAGGTACGTTGGCTGGCCGGCGGGGCCAAAACCGCCAATCATAATCGTCGCCCCGTCGTGGATCCCGGCGATGGCATCACTTAGCGTCGACACGCTTTTATCAATCATCAGGTCGCTCCCGTATGTGCGGTAATCGCACTTTTATTCGTTGTTCGCACAAAATGTGACCCGCTTAACGATGCTGGTCAAGGGCGATAATCGAAATATGGTGCGATAATCGAACATCGTGTATGTTTAGCGAAAGAATGTGATCGACGGCAAATTGGGAGAAGAAAATGGAGAAACATCCAGACGATTTATTGACCGGCGATAGCGAGCCGTTTAAGGGCGATCCCAACTTCATGGCCTCGCTGGCGCGCGGGCTGGAAGTGATCCAGGCGTTCACTCCGCAGCGCCCGCTGCTCTCTATTTCGCAAATCAGTCAAAAAACCGGCATTCCGCGCGCGGCGGTACGTCGCTGTCTGTATACGCTGAGCAAGCTGGGGTTTGTGTACGCCGAAGATGGTAAAAATTTCCAGCTGCGGCCGAAAATTCTGGCGCTGGGCCACGCCTGGCTGGCCTCCACGCCGCTGGCGCGCTCGGCGCAGCCGGTACTCAAGCATTTAAGCGAAATGCTCAATGAATCCTGCTCTATCGCCACCCTCGACGGCGACGATATTCTTTATATCGCCCGCGCCTCCAGCTCGCGAATTATGACCATCGACCTGGACATCGGCAGCCGCCTGCCGGCATGGGCAACGTCAATGGGGCGCGTGCTCCTGAGCTATCAGCCGGAAGAGAAGCTGAACGATATGCTGGGTCGGGTTACGATGATTCGCTACACCCCGCAAACCGTTGATTCGGTCGCCAGGCTGCGCGCTGAGCTCAAACGCGTACGTCAGCAGGGTTATGCGCTCAACGATCAGGAGCTGGAGATGGGGCTGCGCTCGCTGGCGGTACCGCTGTTTAATCCCCAGGGCCAGATTCAGGCGGCGCTGAACGTCGGGGTGCACGCCGGACAGGTTTCCGCCCAGGAGATGCTCGAACGCGTATTACCCGAGCTCCAGAAGGCAGCCCGGGAATTAACGCTGCTGATGCGCTAGCGGCTGCGCTTGGCGTGGCGCTCCCGGTTCTCCAGCTTAGCCTCGGGCGATTTTCGTAGAGCCACGTAACAGGCGCCGCTGCCGCCGTGGTGCGGTAGCGCCGCGCAGAACGCCTGGACTTCCGGTAGCTCCACCAGCCAGCGCGCCAGGTAGCTACGGATAATATTGGCGTGCGCGTTGTCGTCGCGCCCTTTGCCATGAACGATCAGCAGATTCCTCAGCCCCTCTTTTTGCGCCTGAACCACAAAAGCAAATAACATCTGTCGGCACTTTTCCACCGGCTGACGCAGCAGATTAAGGCTCGCCTGCTGGCCATATTTGCCGCGCCGGAGCTTCTCCAGCACGCCGCTTTGCAGCCCTTCGCGTTTAAACTCCAGCGCGGTGGCCAGCGGCACGATATCGAGATAACCGGTGGTCAAAAAGTTATCCAGCTGCAGGGTGTCAACCCGCTGTACGACGCGGGTTTTCCGCTCGGGATGCCAGTGAACATCGTTGTTGCGTTTCAGAGGCTGAACGTCCTCCATGGCGCCAAGAAATAGGGATTTGTCGTCAAGGTTCATGCGCGTTCCTCCAGCTACTACCGGGAGGGTACTATAGCCGCCTCACGACGCCTCCTCAACGCGTTTAGCCATTTATGCTGGCAAATCGGAGGCCCGAGGCGATTAGGGAAACAGTTGACGGCTTTGGCGACGAAACAGGGTGATTAATGATGCCGTCAAAGGCGTTTGCCGCATATCGCGGCGCTGAATCAGATAGTAGGTGGCTTTGGGTAATGCTTCGCAGATGGGGATCATCACCAGCTTATCCGCCATCATCGGGTCGTTACCCAGTTCTACCGGCAGAATGCTGAGAAAATCGCTTTTCACCACCAGACTGATGCACGAAGAGAAAGTCTCGCAAACGATATCCACTTTCGGCGCCAGTCCGGCCTGGTTAAACATTTCCTGTAACTGTTTGAAATAGCTGCCACGCGGCGTCGGCATCGTCCAGTGATGTTCGAGCAACGCCTTGAGTGAAGTCGCTTTTGCCGCCGGGTGACCGGCGCGGGCGAATACCGCAAAGGGTTTCTCAAATAGCTTCTCAAAACTGAATTCATGATCGTACGGACCGGGATAGTAAGTATTGATAGTGAAGTCCAGCTCACCCTGCCGCAGTTCATTAATCATCGCCAGCAGCTGACCTTCCATAATCCGCACCTTCACCAGCGGATGCTGCTGATGAAAACGGCAAATGACCGAAGGCATCAGCGATCGCGCTACGCTGGCGCCAAGGCCGATATTAATCTGCCCGGCCTTTTCTCCCTGGCGCTGCAGCAACTCATCCTGCGCCGCCCGTAGCTCTTCCAGAATCAGGCTCGCATGTTGATAAAAGCTTTCGCCGTTTTCAGTCAGCGCCACCCCCTGGCTACGGCGCACAAACAGCTGTGCGGAGAGCCCTTCTTCCAGCTCTTTAATCGCTTTAGTTAATGCCGGCTGCGAAATCGCCAACGCCCGACTGGCGCCGCGAATACTGCCTTCACGCGCGACCTCAACAAAGGCGCGAATCTGATGAAATTTAATCTGAAATGACATATCGCAAGTGATAACCAATGTTTATCAGACAGAAGAAAATGACATCTACTGTAATCGATCATGCTGTGGCAGGTTAAGGGTGAGTATGCATGAAAGGGCATAGCGATAAGCAAACGCTATCACTTCGTGAACACTATCACAGTTTTTGATTATGACAGGAAAGGTTATGCCGCAACTTAATGAATTCATCCGCCAGCTGGCGCCAAAAATGATCGAATGGCGTCGCGATTTTCACCTGCATGCGGAATCCGGCTGGCTGGAGTTCCGCACTGCCAGCAAGGTGGCGGAGATATTAGACGCTCTGGGTTATCAGCTGGCGCTGGGGCGCGACGTTATCGATGCCGATAGCCGTATGGGGCTGCCTGATGAAGAGACGCTGGCGCAGGCGTTCCAGCGCGCTCGCGCCCAGGGTGCACCGGGGCGCTGGCTACCTGCGTTTGAAGGCGGCTTCGCCGGGGTGGTAGCGACGCTCGACACCGGGCGGCCCGGGCCGACTTTGGCGTTTCGCGTCGATATGGATGCGCTCGATCTCAACGAGCAGCACGACGATAATCATCGTCCGCATCGCGATCGTTTTGCCTCCTGCAACGAAGGCATGATGCATGCCTGCGGCCACGACGGTCATACCGCAATCGGCCTGGGGCTGGCGCACGTGCTCAAGGAATATGCCGCGCAGCTCAACGGGACGATTAAGCTGATTTTCCAGCCGGCAGAAGAAGGTACCCGCGGCGCTCGCGCCATGGTGGCGGCGGGCGTACTTGATGACGTGGACTACTTCACCGCCATTCATATCGGTACCGGCGTCCCTGCCGGCACCGTCGTTTGCGGCGGCGATAACTTTATGGCCACCACCAAATTCGATGTGCAGTTCAGCGGCGTCGCCGCCCACGCTGGCGGTAAACCTGAAGATGGACGTAATGCGCTGCTGGCTGCGGCTCAAGCCGCCCTTGCCCTGCATGCCATCGCGCCACATAGCGCCGGGGCATCAAGGGTTAACGTCGGCGTCATGCAGGCCGGTACCGGGCGTAACGTAGTTCCCTCCTCCGCGCTATTAAAAGTCGAAACCCGGGGCGAAACCGACGCTATTAACCAGTACGTATTTGAGCGGGCCAAGCAGGCTATCGCCGGCGCGGCGACGATGTATGCAGCCAGCTACCAGCTGCACCTGATGGGCGCGGCCACCTCCAGCGCCCCGTCGCCGGCGTGGGTGGACTATCTGCGTCAACAGACAGCGCAGGTCCCCGGCGTTAAGCAGGCCGTCGATCGTATCGCTGCCCCGGCGGGTTCCGAAGATGCCACCCTGATGATGGCCCGGGTCCAGGAGCGCGGCGGTCTCGCCTCATACATGATATTCGGCACGGAACTGAGCGCTGGCCACCACAACGAAAAATTCGATTTCGACGAAAGCGTGATGACCCAGGCCGTCGCCACGTTAGCGCGCATCGCCCTGAACTTTCCCTGGCAGCGAGGTGTGTAATGGAACAGGTTTATCAATTTGTCGATGACATTATTGAGGGGCGGCGCAACGATTTTTGCGCCATTGCCGATGATATCTGGGATCATCCGGAAACCCGCTTTCAGGAGTTCTGGTCCGCCGCGCGTTTGGCCGATGCGCTGGAAGCGGAAGGTTTTCAATTGACCCGCAATGCGGGCGGGATCCCCAACGCCTTTATCGCCAGCTTTGGTGAAGGCCAACCGGTAATTGCCCTGCTCGGCGAATTTGACGCCCTGGCGGGGCTCAACCAGCAGGCTTACTGCGCAGCGCCCGCATCTCCAACGCCGGGGGAAAACGGCCACGGGTGCGGGCATAACCTGCTTGGTACGGCGGCTTTCGCCGCGGCGGTCGCCGCCAGGAACTGGCTGCTGCAACAAGGCGGCGTCGGCACGCTTCGTTTCTACGGATGTCCCGGCGAGGAAGGCGGTTCCGGGAAGACCTTTATGGTCCGCGAGGGGTTATTCGATGACATCGACGCCGCCCTGACCTGGCACCCGGAAGCCTGGGCCGGGATGTTCAGCACCAGTACCCTTGCCAACATTCAGGCGGCATGGCGGTTTACCGGCACCGCGGCGCACGCGGCAAACTCTCCGCATCTTGGCCGCAGCGCGCTGGATGCCGTGACGCTGATGACCACCGGCAGCAACTTCCTTAACGAACATATTATCGAAAAGGCGCGGGTGCACTACGCCATCACCGATACCGGCGGCGTCTCTCCTAACGTTGTTCAGGCGCAGGCGGAAGTGCTGTATCTCATTCGCGCCCCGGAAATGGCCGACGCACAGCAAATCTTCGCCCGGATCGAAAAAATCGCCCAGGGCGCCGCGCTGATGACCGAGACCAGCGTCAGCTGTCGCTTCGAAAAAGCCTGTTCCAGCTATCTCCCCAACCGCACCCTGGAAGCGGCGATGTATCAGGCGGTATGCCATTACGGCACGCCGCACTGGAGCGAGGAAGAGCGCGCTTTCGCCGCCGAAATTCGCGCGACCTTAAGCGCTAACGATATTCATAACAGCCTGAAAAACATTGCCGATACCAGCGGAGACAAGGGGAAAGCATTCGCCCGCCGCCACCGCGAGACGATCCTTATCGATGAAGTGGCGCCGTGGGCGGCTACTGATAACATCCTTGCGGGCTCTACCGACGTCGGCGACGTAAGCTGGAAAGCTCCCGTAGCCCAATGCTTCAGCCCCTGCTTTGCCGTCGGGACGCCGCTGCATACCTGGCAACTGGTGAGCCAGGGCAGAACCTCCATCGCTCACAAAGGGATGCTTCTGGCGGGGAAAATACTGGCTGCAACGGCCATTCGTTTGTTCAGCGACAGGTCGCTACTGACTACCAGTCAGCAGGAACTGGCACAGGTTTTAGCCGAAAGGCCCTACCGGTGTCCGATCCCGCAGGACGTTAAACCTTCGATTTTAAAATAATAAAAGACCTCCGGATGGAGTACAGCAACGCGTTAAGCGCAAAAAAACAACTGCTGACACGCCCTGGGGTTAAGAGACAAACAACACAACAACGACAACTGAGGAACGCCCATGAGTATGTCATCCATACCGTCGCCTTCCCCCACCGGTAAGCTCTATGGCTGGGTTGAAAAAATTGGTAATAAGGTCCCGCATCCGTTTTTACTGTTTATCTATCTGATCGTGGTATTAATGGCCGCCACCGCCATCCTGTCGGCGCTGAACGTCAGCGTCCAGAACCCCACCGACGGCTCGCGAGTGGTGGTGAAAAATCTGCTCAGCATTGAAGGATTACATTGGTTTTTGCCGAACGTGATTAAAAACTTCAGCGGTTTCGCGCCGCTGGGAGCCATTCTGGCTCTGGTTCTGGGGGCTGGATTTGCTGAACGAGTGGGCCTGCTGCCTTCGCTGATGGCAAAAATGTCATCACACGTTAGCGCCCGTTACGCCAGCTATATGGTGCTGTTTATCGCCTTCTTTAGCCATATCTCTTCCGATGCCGCGCTGGTGATTATGCCGCCGTTAGGCGCCCTGATGTTCCTCGCCGTCGGCCGCCACCCGGTTGCCGGGCTGCTGGCGGCAATCGCCGGGGTCGGCTGCGGCTTCACGGCCAACCTGCTCATCGTCACCACCGATGTCCTGCTCTCAGGAATCAGTACCGAAGCGGCCAAAACCCTTGACGCCTCGCTGCACGTCAGCGTGATCGATAACTGGTACTTTATGGCAACTTCGGTGATCGTTCTCACTCTGGTCGGTGGATTGATTACCGATAAGCTGGTCGAGCCGCGCTTAGGTCAATGGCAAGGCAAAAGCGATGAAACGCTGCAATCGTTAACGCCAGAACAGCGCTTCGGCCTGCGCGTGGCCGGTATTGCCGCGCTGTTATTCATGGCGGTCATCGCGCTGATGGTCGTGCCGGAAAACGGTATTTTGCGTGACCCCATTAAGCATACCGTGATGCCTTCGCCATTTATAAAAGGGATCGTCCCGCTCATCATCTTTTTCTTCTTCGTCGTCTCACTGGCTTACGGCATTGCCACCGGCAAAATTCGCCGCCAGGCCGATCTGCCTCCGCTGATGATTGAACCCATGAAAGAGATGGCAGGTTTTATCGTGATGGTCTTCCCGTTGGCCCAGTTCGTCGCCATGTTTAACTGGAGCAATATGGGAAAATTTATGGCCGTCGGTTTAACGGACCTGCTGGAGAGCGCGGGAATGAGCGGCGTGCCGGCGTTCGTCGGCCTGGCGCTGCTATCCGCCTTTTTGTGTATGTTCATCGCCAGCGGTTCGGCAATCTGGTCGATTCTGGCGCCGATCTTCGTGCCGATGTTTATGCTGCTGGGCTTTCATCCGGCATTCGCGCAAATTCTGTTTCGTATTGCCGACTCATCGGTGCTGCCGCTGGCGCCGGTATCGCCGTTTGTGCCGCTATTTCTCGGCTTCTTACAGCGCTACCGGCCCGAGGCTAAACTGGGGACCTACTACTCGCTGGTCTTGCCTTATCCACTCATTTTCCTTGTCGTCTGGCTACTGTTGCTGGTGGTCTGGTATCTCGCGGGACTCCCTATCGGTCCGGGTATTTATCCGCGATTGCCTTAACGTCGCCAAAGGCCAGGGAAGGCCGCCAAACGTTAGCGCCAGGTTGTGCGGTTACGGATAACTTTATACAGGCCCTCAATCGCCAAAGAGATCAGATGAATTGCTAAGCCGCTGATAATCACTACTACAACGCCAGTCATCATATATTGCATATCACCACCTTTGTTGAAAAAACAGCGAAGAAACGCCAGGAAATATGGCCTCAAAGAATGCCAGTCAATTCATAAAGAGTACCGGCGCCTGCCGGTAAATAGCCCTCTCTGTACAGGAAAATTCGCCGCCGGATAACATCGCATTGCCCGCGCGCCAGTTAGTGAATACCGCAATAAACATCGCTTTACTCACATCATAATTAATAGTCCATGTTGACCCTCTCTGTTGACCTTTTCGGGGTATAGTTTGCCAACCTCGCCTCATGCTATGGTGATGTCCTGTCAAACTAACCTCGATGAAGGATTACCGATGCTGACGCTGCTACAAGATAAAATTGACACCCCGCTGGGGCCGCTCTGGGTGATTTGCGATGAGCAGTTCAACCTGCGGGCCGTTGAGTGGGATCAGCATCGCGAGCGCATGGAGCAACTGCTGGATGTTCATTATCGGCATGAAGGTTACCAACGCGTTGATTCCCGCAATCCCGGTAACCTGAGCAGTAAGCTCAGTGATTATTTCGCGGGCGATCTCGCCATTATTGATACGCTTCCTACCGCCACCGCAGGCACCCCTTTTCAACAGGAAGTCTGGAAAACGCTGCGCACTATCCCCTGCGGTCAGGTCATGCATTACGGTCAACTGGCGGAGGCGCTGGGTCGACCGGGCGCAGCGCGCGCCGTGGGCGCTGCTAATGGCTCAAATCCGGTCAGCATAGTGGTGCCCTGCCATCGGGTGATCGGACGCAACGGAACCATGACCGGCTATGCCGGCGGCGTGCAGCGAAAAGAGTGGTTATTGCGCCATGAGGGGTATCTGCTTCTTTGACCGTAAGTGCTTTTTTGGAAGTTTCCGGTAACTTTACAATCCAAATTAGCCAGATAACTTATTAATAATCAAATGGATAACTAACAAAATGGATTTACCCTCTTAATATTACGTGTTTCAGAGGTTCGAGGCTTACCTGCTCACCAAAAAGATGTTAAAATTGACCAATATCAATTAAAGCCTGAGCAGACTTATGATCCCGGAAAAGCGAATTATACGACGCATTCAGTCTGGCGGTTGTGCAATCCATTGCCAGGATTGCAGCATTAGCCAGCTTTGCATCCCTTTTACTCTGAACGAGCATGAGCTTGATCAGCTTGATAACATTATCGAGCGGAAAAAGCCTATCCAGAAAGGACAGACCTTGTTCAAAGCCGGTGATGAGCTGAAATCGCTGTATGCAATTCGTTCTGGCACCATTAAAAGCTACACCATTACCGAACAGGGTGATGAGCAGATCACCGGCTTCCATCTTGCGGGCGATCTGGTCGGCTTTGACGCTATCGGCACCGGCCACCACCCGAGCTTTGCTCAGGCGCTGGAAACCTCAATGGTCTGCGAAATTCCGTTCGAAACGCTGGATGACCTTTCCGGCAAGATGCCGAATCTGCGTCAGCAGATGATGCGTCTGATGAGCGGTGAGATCAAAGGCGATCAGGATATGATCCTGCTGCTTTCTAAAAAGAACGCAGAAGAGCGCCTGGCGGCCTTCATCTACAACCTGTCTCGCCGTTTTGCACAGCGTGGTTTCTCCCCGCGTGAGTTCCGCCTCACCATGACGCGCGGCGATATCGGCAACTATCTGGGCCTGACGGTTGAAACCATCAGCCGCCTGCTGGGTCGTTTCCAGAAAAGCGGTATGCTGGCGGTTAAAGGAAAATACATCACCATCGAAAACAGCGACCTGCTGGCGCAGCTTGCTGGTCAGGCCCGCAACGTCGCCTGATAGTTCCTTCCTATCCGGCCAGATCGCGAATTTTTTTCTCATTTGTTGATCTGGCCAGGCTTATCCCCTGTTTCTTTTCATCCATATAGGTTATCTTTTTAATTACAGACTGTAGTTACAGTTGTAAGGAGACCCTGTATGGCGAAGTATCAGAACATGCTGGTAGTAATCGACCCCAATCAGGACGACCAGCCTGCATTGCGGCGTGCGGTGTATCTGCACCAACGGATTGGTGGACGCATCAAAGCCTTTTTGCCGATCTATGATTTTTCCTATGAAATGACCACACTGCTCTCCCCGGACGAGCGTACCGCTATGCGCCAGGGCGTAATCGGGCAGCGTACCGCCTGGATTCGCGAGCAGGCCAAATTTTATATTGAGTCCGGCGTACCCATTGACATCAAAGTGGTGTGGCATAACCGCCCCTTCGAAGCCATTATTCAGGAAATCATAAGCGAGAAGCATGATTTGGTTCTGAAGATGGCGCACCAGCACGACAAGCTGGAAGCGGTGATTTTCACGCCTACGGACTGGCATCTGCTGCGCAAATGTCCGTGCCCGGTCTGGATGGTTAAAGATCAGCCGTGGCCGGAAGGCGGCAAAGCGCTGGTGGCGGTTAATCTCGCCAGTGAAGAGAACTACCACAACGCGCTCAATGAAAAGCTGGTAAGAGAAACCATTGAGCTGGCGGAACAGGTTAACCATACTGAGGTCCATCTGGTGGGCGCCTATCCGGTTACGCCTATCAATATTGCCATTGAGCTACCGGATTTTGACCCCAGCGTCTACAACGACGCCATTCGCGGCCAGCACCTGCTGGCCATGAAAGCGCTGCGGCAGAAATTCGGCATCGATGAAAACCGTACTCATGTTGAAAAAGGGTTACCTGAAGAGGTCATTCCAGACCTGTCGGAGCATCTCCAGGCGGGGATCGTGGTGCTGGGTACGATTGGCCGTACCGGGCTTTCAGCGGCCTTCCTCGGCAATACCGCTGAACAGGTAATCGACCACCTGCGCTGCGATCTGCTGGCGCTGAAACCGGATCAGTATCAGACGCCGGTTGAGCTTGATGACGAAGAAGACGATTAACCAGCGCCGTTTATCGCTGTCATAACAATCATCCCCCGCCCGCGCGGGGGATTTTTTTGCAATGTCGATAGCAAAAATAAAGGGCCTCATGGCCCTTATTTCAACAGTTATATCGGTAACGAAAACGTTAGTGGATACCTAAACGCCAGGCGTGATCGATCTCTTCTTTAAGCTCCATGGATGAGAGCGCCATCAAATCAGCAAACTCAAGTTCCAGTAGTTTCAGCTTTTTCAGATACTGCGCGGGGGTTAGTGCAGCGGGGTCACGACGCAGAAATTCGATAGCCAGTTGCGTGGGGGTTAACTCGGTATCCATAATATCCTCAGTTTGGGTGAAAAACAGGCGTATTATATCACTCTGAACTGATGATTTTATGAGCAAATCATGGCTTCGCTGGCTATATAAAAAAGCCGTCTCAGAAGAGACGGCTTAAGAAGCACAAGTTTTAAAAGACCTGACTCTACAGCGCTTTCAGAATCGCATCGACGCTGGCTTTGGCATCGCCAAACAGCATGTGGGTGTTCTCTTTGAAGAACAGCGGGTTCTGTACGCCAGCATAGCCGGTGTTCATTGAACGCTTAAATACAATCACGTTCTGCGCTTTCCACACTTCCAGCACCGGCATACCGGCGATTGGGCTGCCCGGATCGTCCTGCGCCGCCGGGTTAACGGTATCATTAGCGCCGATAACCAGCACGGTGTCAGTGTCGGAGAAATCATCGTTGATCTCGTCCATTTCCAGCACGATGTCATACGGGACTTTCGCTTCCGCCAGCAGGACGTTCATATGGCCCGGCAGACGTCCGGCGACCGGATGAATACCAAACCGGACTTTGATTCCGCGCGCGCGCAGTCGTTCGGTGATTTCCGCTACCGGATACTGGGCCTGCGCAACCGCCATGCCGTAGCCCGGAGTGATAATGACCGACTGGGAACTTTTCAGCATCTCAGCGGTTTCTTCAGCGCTGATTTCGCGATGCTCGCCCACTTCTTCATCTCCTGTGGACGCCGTACCGTCAGAACCAAAACCACCGGCAATAACGCTGAAGAACGAACGGTTCATCGCCTTACACATGATATAAGACAGAATCGCACCGGAAGAACCCACCAGCGCACCGGTGACAATCAGCAGGTCGTTGCTGAGCATAAAGCCCGCCGCCGCCGCCGCCCAACCGGAGTAGGAGTTCAGCATTGACACCACCACCGGCATATCCGCGCCGCCAATGGAGGCCACAAGGTGCCAGCCAAAGGCCAGCGCGATGACGGTCATCACCAGCAGGCACAGCACCTGCATGCCAATGCTGTCGGTACGCACGAAGACGATCAGCAGCAGGAAGGATACGACCAGCGCCGCCAGGTTCAGCTTGTGGCGGTTCGGCAGCATCAGCGGCTTAGAGGACATCTTGCCGCACAGCTTGCCAAAGGCAACCACGGAACCCGTAAAGGTGACCGCACCGATGAAGATGCCGAGGAACACTTCGGTCAGATGAATATTGACCAGAATCTGTTCCATACCGGTTTCGTGCTGCAGATAGCTGTTAAAGCCAACCAGCACCGCCGCCAGGCCAACGAAGCTGTGCAGAATCGCCACCAGCTCCGGCATCTCGGTCATTTCGACTTTCTTCGCCAGACGAATACCGATAGCGCCGCCGATGACCATCGCCAGCAGGATCCACGCGACGTTGCTGCTGTCCGGCCCCAGAATGGTCGCCACCAGCGCAATCGCCATCCCGGCAATACCGTAGTAATTGCCCTGCTGGGAGGTTTCGTGTTTGGAAAGCCCCGCCAGGCTAAAAATAAACAGAATCGCGGCAACAATGTATGCAGCTGTAACTAATCCACCAGACATTTGTTACCCCTTATCCTTTGCGGAACATTTTCAGCATGCGCTGAGTGACGGTGAAACCACCAAAAATATTAATGCTGGCGATCAGCACCGCGATAAAGCTCAGAAAGCTGACCCAGCCGCCGTGGCCTATCTGCAATAATGCCCCGACGACGATAATGCCGGAGATGGCGTTGGTGACCGACATCAGCGGCGTATGCAGCGCATGGGAGACGTTCCAGACTACGTAATAACCGACCACGCAGGAGAGCGCGAAGACGGTAAAGTGGCCGAGAAACTCTTTCGGCGCGACGCTTGCCAGCCAGCCGAACAGAATAATCGCCAGCGCCATCAGCGCATACTTGCGCAGCGGCGAGCTCGGTTTCTCCTCTGCTTTTGGCGCTTCAACCTTTTTCGCTGCCGCCTGCGGCTGAGCAGAAACCTGAATGGGCGGAGCGGGCCAGGTGATTTCACCCTCGCGAACCACGGTAACGCCGCGGATAACGACATCATCAAAATCGATAACGACATTGCCGTCTTTCTCTTTACACAGCAGTTTAAGCAGGTTAACCAGGTTAGTGCCGTACAGCTGCGACGACTGCGTCGGCAGACGTCCCGGCAGATCGGTATAACCGATGATCTTCACGCCGTTAGCGGTGGTGACCACTTCGCCCGGTACGGTGTATTCGCAGTTGCCGCCGTTTTGTGATGCCAGATCCACCACTACGCTGCCCGGTTTCATGGAGTCAACCATTTCGCGGGTGATCAGCTTCGGCGCCGGTTTGCCCGGAATCAGGGCGGTGGTGACAATAATATCAACATCTTTGGCCTGCGCGGCAAAGAGCGCCATCTCGGCTTTGATAAAGGCTTCGGACATGACTTTGGCATAACCGTCGCCGCTGCCCGCCTCCTCTTTAAAATCCAGCTCAAGGAACTCGGCGCCCATACTCTGCACCTGCTCTTTGACTTCCGGGCGGGTATCGAACGCGCGGACAATCGCGCCCAGGCTGTTCGCCGCACCGATGGCCGCGAGCCCGGCAACCCCTGCGCCGATGACCATTACCTTCGCAGGAGGAACTTTACCTGCTGCGGTAATCTGCCCGGTAAAGAAGCGACCAAACTCATGGGCGGCCTCAACAATCGCGCGGTAGCCGGCGATGTTGGCCATCGAACTTAACGCATCCAGCGACTGCGCGCGCGAAATACGCGGCACCGAATCCATCGCCATCACGTTAATATTCCGCGCCGCCAGTTTTTCCATCAGCTGCGGATTTTGCGCGGGCCAGATGAAGCTGATCAGCGTCGTGCCCGGATTCAGCAGCAGAATTTCATCGTCATCAGGGGCGTTAACTTTCAGAATGACGTCAGACTGCCACACGTCATTACCGCTCACGATCTCCGCTCCAGCCTGAACGAAGGCTTCGTCGTCGAAACTGGCCAGTTTACCGGCGCCGCTTTCTACCGCGACGCTGAACCCGAGTTTCAGCAGCTGCTCCACCGTTTTCGGCGTTGCGGCGGCCCGGGTTTCCAGGGCGAGTCTCTCTCTTGGTACACCAATACGCATAGTTTTCCCTTCCATCGGTTTTTGATGATGGTTTACTTTTCTTACAAACGACCGTTGCGAAGGCGGATGAACGCGCCTGGCAACATATGTCTGAAAAAATGAAACAGTAACAAACTTTTTATAACCTACTGAAAATACCGATTGTGATCTACAGCGATAAAACAGAAATTTTGATTTTATTGGTAAAACGCACGGCTAACCGTGTCAGGCAGCAATATTTACCTCATTTTCATGCCAGCACCTGATAATTCGCCTGGATGAGGGGTTAATTCACCATTTATCGCCATCTGGATCATAGTATTAACATTACGTTAACTTATGAAAGTGATATTGATTATCGATTTTGCTGGTCAAGCGGCTGTTTTTTCAACATATCGAAAAATGTTATATTTCTGCACTATACGTTTAGAGCGACAACTGAAAATTGACGCAGACAGTCACTCACGATAAATGCAATAATCAAACGTTTTCAGTCAACAACAACACCAGTACATGGTTTGCGCAAGGCAAAGGATTATTTTTATGAAGCTTAAGAACTCACTCCTGGCGTCTGCTCTTCTGGCTACAACCGCGTTGTCTGCCCACGCAGCGACCGAGCTGACCCCGGAGCAGGCGGCGGCGCTGAAGCCCTACGATCGCGTAGTGGTCACCGGTCGTTTTAACGCCATTGGCGACGCCGTGCAGGCAGTTTCCCGTAAAGCGGACAAAGAAGGCGCAGCTTCCTTTTATGTTGTCGACACGTCTGATTTTGGCAGCGGCGGCAACCTGCGCGTAACGGCCGATTTTTATAAAGAAAACGCCCCGCAGGCCGACGCGCCTAAAAATCGCATTATCAACGGCGTGATGGAATTACCGAAAGACCAGGCCGTTGAGCTGGAACCGTTCGATACCGTTACCGTGCAAGGTTTCTACCGCAGCCAGCCGGAAGTCAACGACGCCATCACTAAAGCGGCTAAGGCCAAGGGCGCCGCCTCTTTCTTTATCGTGCGCCAGGTTGATGCTAACCAGGGCGGCAACCAGCGTATCACCGCTTATATCTACAAAGCGGATGCCAAAAAGCGCGTTCTGCAAAGCCCGGATGCGATCCCGGCCGATTCAGAAGCCGGACGCGCCGCGCTGGCAGAAGGCGGAGAAGCGGCTAAGAAAGTGGAAATTCCGGGCGTTGCGACGACCGCAGCGGTCGGTTCCGGCACTGGCGTAGGCCGTTTCTTTGAAACGCAATCCTCTAAAGGTGGACGTTACACCGTCACGCTCCCGGACGGCACCAAAGTTGAGGAAGTGAACAAAATTACCGCCGCGCAGATGGTTCCTTATGACAGCATCAAGTTCACCGGTAATTTCGGTAACATGACGGAAATCTCCTACCAGACGGCTAAGCGCGCCGCGAAGAAAGGCGCGAAGTACTATCACATCACACGCCAGTGGCAGGAGCGCGGTGGCAACATCACTATCAGCGCCGACCTGTATAAATAACGGCGTCTGAACTGAACAAAAAGGCGGCGATCTGTCGCCTTTTCTTTTTTTTTCATTTATCTCCATTGCATGCATACAAAACACTCCGTAAAATCCCGCGCCTTAGCGTAATCCTCCATTTTTATGCGATTCCGCCAAATAAATATTCTTAGATTGATGATTGTCACCTCGGGAACGCCATGGAAAAGAAACTGGGCCTTAGCGCCCTGACCGCGCTGGTACTCAGCTCGATGCTGGGCGCGGGTGTATTCAGTCTGCCGCAAAACATGGCGGCCGTCGCCAGTCCTTCCGCGCTGCTGATTGGCTGGGGCATTACCGGCGTGGGGATCCTGTTCCTCGCCTTCGCTATGCTGCTGCTTACCCGCATCCGCCCCGACCTCGATGGCGGCATATTTACCTACGCCCGCGAAGGCTTCGGTGAACTGATTGGTTTCTGCTCCGCCTGGGGCTACTGGCTGTGCGCGGTTATCGCGAATGTTTCCTATCTGGTTATCGTGTTCTCGGCGCTAAGCTTTTTTACCGATACTCCCGAGCTACGCCTGTTCGGCGATGGCAACACCTGGCAAGCTATCGTCGGCGCATCCGCGCTGCTGTGGATTGTCCATTTCCTGGTGCTGCGCGGCGTCCAGACGGCGGCGGGTATCAATCTCGCCGCGACGCTTGCCAAGCTGCTGCCGCTCGGCGCATTTGTCGCGCTGGCCGCCTTTGCGTTTCGCATGGAGACCTTCCGGATTGATTTTAGCGGTCTGGCGCTGGGCGTGCCGGTATGGGAGCAGGTGAAAAACACCATGCTGATCACCCTGTGGGTATTCATCGGCGTGGAAGGCGCGGTCGTGGTTTCCGCTCGCGCGCGTAATAAACGGGATGTCGGACGCGCAACGCTGCTGGCGGTACTCTCCGCGCTGGCGGTCTACCTGCTGGTGACGCTTCTCTCTTTAGGCGTCGTACCGCGGAGCGAGCTGGCGGAAATACGCAATCCGTCAATGGCCGGGCTGATGGTGCAAATGATGGGCCCGTGGGGCGAGATCGTGATCGCTGCCGGGCTGATTATCTCCGTCTGCGGCGCTTACCTGAGCTGGACGATAATGGCGGCGGAAGTCCCCTACCTGGCTGCAACCCATAAAGCCTTTCCGCGTCTGTTCGCGCGCACCAACAAAAACAATGCGCCGTCGTCTTCGCTGTGGCTCACCAATATCAGCGTGCAGGCTTCACTGGTATTGATTTGGTTGACCGGCTCGGATTACAACACGCTGCTGACGATCGCCTCAGAGATGATTCTGGTCCCTTATTTTCTGGTCGGCGCATTTCTGCTGAAGATTGCCCGGCGTCCGCTGCACAAGGCGGTAGGCGTCGGAGCCTGCATTTATGGCTTATGGTTATTATATGCGTCCGGCCCTGTGCATTTATTGTTGTCAGTGATACTTTACGCTCCGGGTCTTCTGGTGTTCCTGTATGCCCGTCGTACACACCAGCACGATCGCCCGCTTAAACGCCGTGACCTGGCATTAATTGGTTTTTTGCTGGTTGCCGCCGTACCGGCAACGTGGATGTTGGTAGGGTAAGCGGTTACCCTGCCGCTGAACTCATAGGAGATACCCATGGCTGACATCCAGCCTCGCCCGATCCTGATTACCGGTGGAGGCCGTCGCATCGGTCTCGCCCTGGCTCGCCATTTTCTGGCCCGGCAGCAGCCCGTTATGATCAGCTACCGCACATGGTATCCGGCCATCGACGAACTGCGTAATGCGGGTGCCGTTTGTCTGCACGCGGATTTCAGCACTGACGACAGCATTCTGGCGTTCGCCGAAGAAGTAAAAGCGCAGGCCGCCGCCGGCCTGCGCGCCGTCATTCATAACGCCAGCGGCTGGATGGCTGAAAAACCGGGGATCCCGTTAACCACGGTGCTCGCCAGCATGATGCAAATTCACGTCAACGCCCCTTACCTGCTCAACCATGCGCTGGAGAGCCTGCTACGCGGTCACGGACAGGCCGCCAGCGATATTATTCACATTACCGACTACGTCGTGGAGCGCGGCAGCGACAAGCATATTGCCTATGCGGCCAGCAAGGCGGCAATGGATAATATGAGCCGCTCGTTCGCTCGTAAGCTGGCGCCGGAAATCAAAGTTAATGCCATCGCCCCATCGCTGATTTTATTTAATGAAGGCGATGATGCGGAGTACCGCAAACAGGCCCTCGACAAATCGCTGATGAAAATCGCGCCGGGTGAAAAAGAGATCGTTGATCTGATCGAGTATCTCTTCGGCAGTCACTACGTTACCGGGCGCTCGTTTGCCGTCGACGGCGGACGACATCTGCGCTAGTGAAAACGGCTCCAGCCGATAATCAACAGCCACGCGCACAGGCTCCAGCACACCACCGCGCCTGCCAGAGCAAACGGCAGGCGCATGATGCCGGTGAAATACCATAGCGAAAGCAAATAGATAAAGTACGGAATGATCGACCACATCCCGAATACGATGGTGGTTCGCAGCGCCTCGATCCCTCGCTCGCTGGCAACGATATAGTGCGCAATCAGGGCGAAAGTGGGAAAGAGCGGAATCAAGCCGGCGATATAGTAATTCTTCGTTTTAGAAAGTACGCCGATCAACACGACGACCAGCGCGCCGAGCAGCGCTTTTATCAACAGCCCCATTCCTTTGCCTTAACATTTAAACAACAAGAACCTGCAGCATAACCTAAGTCCCGCTGTTGATAAATGTGCAAACGCAGACACCATGGCGCAGAATCCGACAGCGCCCTGAATCCCATCATCGCAATGGCCTCGCCTATCACTCTGATGCCTTATGAACAGTTATTAATGCTTGCCGTAGTGACAATTTACCAGGCAACAGAGTCTGCTATTTCCGGCTAATTTTACGCCTGCTAACCCCATGAGCTTAAATAAATTATTTTATCAAACGAGGCGTAAAGGATTAGTCGATTTTTCGTTCATTATAGCGAATTAAGATTTATCGCAAGCATTATTGCTCATCCATTTAGCGTATTTCTTTTTTGCAGCCTCCGCAGGCAAAGCCCCCTTCCTGAATGCCGACCTTGCGTTTTTACGGGCCGACGAAAGAAATAAATATCAATTATATCGTGCGTTAAATGTAGCTATTATCTGAAGCTAAATGATACACATCAATACCTACTAAATATGGTAGAAACCATTTATTGACATGGATGGTTTTTCATCTAAATCGTTTGCTTTTGCGTTATTCTACTTGCGCATAACCTTAAATAGCGCACGTAGCCTTTTTTGAGAAAAAGAGCACAATAAGGCACAATTTATTGACTTAGATCAATATAAAACCGATTTCATATAAAAGCATACTTTGCCATTAATCAAAGCAACCGCAGTGAATAAGATCGTAATTAACTGATTTTACGATCTTTCGATCTAAACATAATATCCATTGCAGAATATAATTCTGTTCATAACATGCATTTCAGTTTATTAGTTCACTCCTGCCGAGTTTTTCGAATTTTTTACTTGTTGCTATTATCTTTACTAGTATTAGACACTCATATAACCGCAATCATTTTATATTAGCCTGAATAAGAACCAGCTAAAGGAATCTTCATGTTCGGACCTGCGTTATACACAATCCAAAAGCCTCTGAAACTCATTAAACTATATTTATCAACGCGAAAATGCTCGTGAATTACTGGAGAGCGTCTAGCATGGAGTGGAATATTGAAAATAGTCTTGTATGTCCTTTAACTGGAACAGGATTTTCAGTTGCGGCCAGTGCCAGAAATCTGAAATTAATTATATGGTATAATGGAGATTATTTTTTGAACATCGGTTCGGTTATTAACATCACGCAAGATGACGTCTTCATAAACGGTGAGCCCGGCGACTTACAGGTTATTCATGCTTTTCCCTATAGCGAAAAGCTATGGTCAACGCTGACAAAGTTTATCCAGTGCCCCGGCAATCAAAATCCAACGCTGCTAATTTGCAACCGAAGAAGCATCTGCAAATTCGTCCTCTGCCCCTACGGTGCCAGGCAAAAGAGCATGGAATAAGGCAGCTTCGATCTCACCTTAATTTAGCAGCATCTATTTTGTACGGGCAGAAGCTCTTCAGGCAGTCCTGCCCGCATCCAGCACGATGCGCAAAACGCGCGGCAAAGCATAAATCTGATCAATCATTGCGCGAATTCAGCCATCATAGCGAATTTCATCGCTAACTCATAGCTCATATTGATGCCCGAATAGTTTACAATGGCAACAGTGAATTAACGGGCTACGCCCTGATGATGCCTTAAGCGTGGCACTGACCGCGCCTAAGGGCAACAAATTCAATCAGCCAGAGATGAGTGTAAGCATACACGCTATGAATAAAATTGTTTTCGTTGAGGATGATGCCGAAGTAGGCGCGCTGATTGCGGCCTACCTCGGGAAACATGATATGGACGTCGTGGTTGAGCCTCGCGGTGACCGTGCCGAAGAGGTTATCGCGCGCGAAAAGCCCGATCTGGTGCTGCTGGATATCATGCTGCCTGGTAAAGATGGGATGACGTTGTGCCGGGATTTACGCGGCCAGTGGCAAGGGCCCATCGTGCTGCTTACGTCACTGGATAGCGATATGAACCATATCCTGTCGCTCGAAATGGGCGCCAGCGATTATATTCTGAAAACAACGCCACCCGCGGTGCTGTTAGCCCGACTGCGTCTGCATTTGCGCCAGCATGTCCCCCCCCAGGACAGTAGCGGCGTCCCCTCCTCGCTGACGCCGCATAAAGCGATCGCTTTTGGTTCGCTGAGTATCGATCCGGTCAATCGTCAGGTTATGCTCAGCGGGGAAAACGTCGCGTTGTCCACCGCGGATTTCGATCTGTTATGGGAGCTGGCGACCCACGCAGGACAAATTATGGATCGGGATGCGCTATTAAAAAACCTGCGCGGCGTAAGCTACGATGGTATGGACCGCAGCGTCGACGTCGCCATTTCGCGTTTGCGCAAAAAGCTTCTCGACAACGCGACTGAGCCTTATCGCATCAAAACGGTACGCAATAAAGGCTATTTATTCGCCCCGCACGCGTGGGACAATTAATTTACGGATCTGGCTATGAAAAAGCTGTTTGTGCAGTTTTACCTCCTGCTGTTCGTCTGTTTTCTGGTAATGACGATGATGGTCGGCCTGGTGTACAAATTTACCGCCGAGCGAGCAGGCCGCCAGTCGCTGGATGATTTGATGAAGAGCTCGCTGTATCTGATGCGCAGCGAGCTGCGCGAGATCCCGCCGCGCGACTGGAGCAAAACGCTCAAAGAGCTGGACCTTAATCTTTCATTCGATCTGCATATCGAGCCTATCAGCAAATTCAAGCTCTCGGAAAACTCGATGCAGCATCTGCGCGCTGGCGATATCGTAGCCCTGGACGATCAGTACACCTTTATTCAGCGCATCCCTCGTAGCCACTACGTGCTCTCCGTCGGCCCGGTACCGTATCTCTATTTTTTGCATGAGATGCGCCTGCTGGATCTGGCTCTGATGGCCTTCATCGCTATTTCGCTGGCCTTTCCCGTATTCATCTGGATGCGCCCCCACTGGCAGGATATGCTGCGTATCGAAACCGCCGCTCAGCGCTTCGGCGACGGGCATCTTAGCGAGCGGATCCACTTCGATAGCATGTCCAGCTTCGAACGGCTGGGCGTGGCGTTTAATCAGATGGCCGATAATATCAATGCGCTTATCGCCAGCAAAAAACAGCTGATCGACGGTATTGCCCATGAACTGCGCACCCCGCTGGTGCGTCTGCGCTACCGCCTGGAGATGAGCGAGAACCTTACAGAAGCCGAATCACAGGCGTTAAATCGCGATATCGGCCAGCTGGAGGCCCTGATTGAAGAGCTGCTGACCTATGCGCGCCTCGATCGCCCGCAGAATGAACTGAAGCTGACGACCCCCAATTTCCCGGCGTGGCTCGGCGATCGCGTAGAAGATATTCAGGCGGTGAATCCCCAGCGCGACGTTGCGCTAAGCGAAGTCGTGGACGGAAATTACGGCGCGCTGGACATGCGCTTAATGGAACGGGTGCTGGATAACCTCGTGAACAACGCCCTGCGCTACAGTAACCAGCGTATTCAGGTCAGCCTGACGCTGCAGGGTTCGCGCGCAACGCTGCGCGTCGAAGATGATGGTCCAGGTATCGCGCCCGCTGAGCGGGAGAAAGTGTTCGAGCCGTTTGTTCGTCTCGACCCCAGCCGCGATCGCGCCACCGGCGGCTGCGGTCTTGGTTTGGCTATCGTCCACAGTATTGCCCAGGCAATGGCTGGCGAAGTCCATTGCCAGGCGAGCGAGCTCGGTGGCGCCTGTTTTTGTTTTAGCTGGCCGGTTTATCATCAGCTGCCGAATTTTACCTCGGCCTGATGAGCCCTTGCGCAGGAGCTGAGGTCTGCTATAGTTTAAAAAAACATAAAGTATGTTGTAACTAAGGTGGAGAAATATGGCCAGCTATGACCTCGTTGAACGTCTGAACGACACCTTTCGCCAGCTCGAGCGTGAACTGCAGGCGCTTAAACAGGCCCTGAGCCAGTGCCGTCTGCTGGCTGCGCGCGTCTTTGAGCTGCCGCCGGTCAGCAAAGATGCCGAACACCAGCCGCTGGAGAACATCAACGTGGTTCAGCACACCGGTAAACCCGCGCTGGAGATGGCGCTCAAACACTATAGCCACCTGTTTATCCAGCAGCAGTCGGAAACCCGCAGCAGTAAGGCTGCCGTGCGTTTGCCCGGCGCGATCTGCCTGCGAACTGAGGCCTGCGAGCAGGCAGAACTATTACGCAAGATCGCCCATATCAACGTTCTTAAAGCGACCTTCGAGAAGATTATCACCGTCGATTCCGGTCTTCCCGCTACCGCACGATTTGAGTGGGTCCATCGCCACCTGCCGGGACTGATCACGCTGAGCGCCTATCGCATGCTCACCCCGTTAATTGACCCGAGCACTATCCGCTTCGGCTGGGCCAATAAGCATGTGATTAAAAATCTCACCCGCGACCAGGTTCTCATGCAACTGGAAAAAAGTCTTCAGTCGCCCCGCGCGGTTCCGCCGTGGACGCGCGAACAGTGGCAAAGCAAGCTGGAGCGAGAGTACCAGGATATTGCCGCCCTGCCGCAGCGGGCGAAGCTGAAGATAAAGAGGCCGGTAAAGGTTCAGCCTATCGCCAGGGTGTGGTATAGCGGGCAGCAAAAACAGGTGCAATACGCCTGTCCAGGGCCGATGATCGCGCTGATATCCGGCAAGCAGGGCGTTAGCGTGCCGGATATCGGAGAGCTTCTGAACTATGACGCCGGGAACGTGCAGTATCGTTATAAACCGCAGGCGCAATCGCTCAGGCTAATGATTCCGCGACTGCACCTGTGGCTGGCTAGCGAATAGCCATACTGCCTACCATCTCTTCAGGGCGCACCCAGCGGTCAAATTCCTCTTCCGTCAGGTAGCCGAGCGCCAACGCGGAGGCCTTGAGCGTTAACCCTTCTTTATGCGCCTTTTTGGCAATTTCCGCCGCTTTGTCGTAGCCAATATGGGTATTCAAGGCGGTAACCAGCATCAGCGACTCATTGAGCAACTGGCTGATGCGCTCGCGGTTAGGTTCAATGCCTGACGCGCAGTGCTCATTAAAGCTCGCCATCCCATCAGCCAGCAGCCGCACCGATTGCAGGAAATTGTGGATCACCATCGGGCGGTAAACGTTGAGCTCAAAGTTGCCCGAAGCGCCGCCGATGTTTACCGCGACATCGTTACCCATCACCTGACAGCAGACCATAGTGAGGGCCTCGCACTGGGTCGGGTTAACCTTGCCCGGCATAATCGACGACCCCGGTTCATTTTCCGGGATCGCAATTTCGCCGATGCCGCAGCGCGGACCGGAGGCCAGCCAGCGCACATCGTTGGCGATTTTCATCAGCGAAGCGGCCAGCCCTTTCAGCGCGCCGTGGGCATGCACCAGCGCATCAACGGTCGCCAGCGCTTCAAACTTGTTCGGCGCGGTCACAAACGGTTGGCCGCTCAGGGCCGCCAGCTCGGCGGCGACGCGTACCGCGTATTCCGGATGGGTATTAAGCCCGGTTCCCACCGCCGTGCCGCCCAGCGCCAGTTCCGCCAGATGGGGCAAGCTATGGTCAATATGCCGGAGGTTATGCTCGAGCATGGCGACCCATCCTGAGATCTCCTGGCCGAGCGTCAGCGGCGTCGCATCCTGCAGGTGGGTGCGGCCGATTTTGACAATATCGTTGAAGGCCAGGGATTTATCATTAAGCGTTTGCTTCAGAATGTTGAGCTGCGGGATCAGCTTTACCCGAAGCGCAATCATCGCCGCTACGTGCATCGCCGTCGGGAAAACGTCGTTAGAGCTCTGGCTCTTGTTAACATCATCGTTAGGATGCACCTTACGCTCCATCCCGCGTACCCCGCCCAGCAGTTCACTCGCACGATTAGCCAGCACCTCATTCATATTCATGTTGCTTTGCGTACCGGAGCCGGTTTGCCAGATTGCCAGCGGAAACTCGTCCGGATGCTTGCCTGCCAGCACTTCATCCGCAGCCTGAATAATCACCTGCGCTTTTTCTGCGCTCAGAAGACCGAGATCGTTATTCACCTTCGCCGCCGCACGCTTGGTCAGCGCCAGCGCATGAATAAGCTCGACCGGCATTTTTTCCGTCGAGATGCGGAAATGTTCCAGCGAGCGCTGAGTCTGCGCGCCCCAAAGCCTATCGGCAGGCACATCGATTGCGCCCATAGAGTCTTTTTCACTGCGATGCGTTGTCATTACTTTCTCCTTGGATTCAAAGTGCGTAATAGCGACAAAGCTCACCTGCTTAAAGCGTAAAGTATGGGTCAGATTTATAAGTTGTTTTGGTGGTTCGTGCCGCTAAGCGGCATAAAAAAACCGCCCCGAAGGGCGGCTGAGCTTATTTCACGCAGCGGGCGCACTGCGAACTCTGGATCTGCTGGAAGAAGTCATTGCCCTTATCATCCACGAGGATAAACGCCGGGAAGTCTTCCACTTCAATTTTCCAGATAGCCTCCATCCCCAGCTCCGGCCAGGCCACGCACTCCAGACTACGGATGCTCTGCTGCGCCAGTACCGCCGCCGGACCGCCGATGCTGCCGAGGTAGAAACCGCCGTGCTTGTGACAGGCGTCGGTCACCTGCTGGCTACGGTTACCTTTGGCTAACATGATTTTACTCGCTCCATGCGCCTGCAGCAGATCGACGTAGGAGTCCATACGGCCTGCGGTGGTCGGGCCAAGAGAACCGGAAGCGTAGCCGTCAGGGGTTTTCGCCGGGCCCGCGTAGTAGATCGGGTGGTCCTTGACGTACTGCGGCAATTCCTCGCCATTATCGATGAGCTCTTTCAGCCTGGCGTGGGCGATATCGCGCGCCACGATAATCGTACCGCTCAGCGACAGGCGGGTCGACACCGGGTACTGCGACAGCAGCGCCAGAATATCGCTCATCGGCTGGTTCAGATTGACCTTAACCGCTTCTCCCTCGCCGGCCTGACGCAGATGCTCGGGAATATACTTGCCCGGATTGCTCTCCAGTTTCTCAATCCAGATCCCCTCGCGGTTGATCTTCGCTTTGATGTTGCGATCCGCGGAGCAGGAAACGCCCATGCCCACCGGACAGGAGGCGCCGTGGCGCGGCAGGCGGATGACGCGAATATCGTGGGCGAAATATTTACCGCCAAACTGCGCACCGAGGCCAAGGTTCTGCGCTTCCAGCAACAGCTCGTTTTCGAGCTGAATATCGCGGAAGGCTTGGCCGTGCTCGTTGCCCTCGGTCGGCAGACCATCGTAATACTTCGTTGAGGCCAGCTTAACGGTTTTCAGAGTAGACTCCGCCGACGTACCGCCAATCACAAAAGCAATATGGTACGGCGGGCAGGCCGCGGTCCCCAGCGTGCGCATCTTCTCGACGAGGTAATTTTTCAGCTTCGCCGGAGTAATTAACGCTTTGGTTTCCTGATACAGATAGGTTTTGTTAGCCGAGCCGCCGCCTTTGGCGATGCAGAGGAATTTGTACTCCTCGCCGTCGGTAGCGTAGAGGTCGATTTGCGCAGGCAGGTTAGTGCCGGTGTTGACCTCTTTATACATATCCAGCGGCGCGTTCTGCGAATAGCGCAGGTTATCCTGGATATAGGTGTTGTACACGCCCTGCGCCAGCGCGGCTTCATCGCCGCCGCCGGTCCACACGCGCTGACCTTTCTTGCCGGTGATAATTGCGGTACCGGTGTCCTGGCAGGTCGGCAGCACGCCTTTGGCGGCAATATCCGAGTTGCGCAAGAACTGTAGCGCCACGTATTTATCGTTGTCGCTGGCTTCCGGGTCGTTGAGAATATCGGCGACCTGCTGCTGGTGAGCCGGGCGAAGCATAAAGGAGGCGTCGTGGAAAGCGTGCTGTGCCAGTAAAGTTAGCGCCTGAGGTTCAACTTTCAGAACTTCCTGGCCGGCGAATTCGGCGACGGAGACGTAATCACTGCTGAGGAGGTAATACTCGGTATCGTCCTTTTTCAGTGGAAAAGGATCCTGATATACAAAGGGTTTATTCGACATTGTGCTCTCACTTACTGCTTGGCTGATTATATTTCAGGCAGACACTCCATTTGCCCGTAGAAAAGCGAGTCGATCGATTCTACACAATTTTTTAACAAAAACTGAGACAAGGACGACTTTTTCTTCGCACCGGTTGCTTCTCGGGCGTTTGCTGGTTTAATAGTGCCATTACTATCAAGTGGAAACAGGGATTGAGAATGCAAAAACTCATCAACTCAGTGCAAAATTACGCCTGGGGAAGTCATACCGCCTTAACCGAACTTTATGGCATTGCTAACCCAAACAACCTGCCGATGGCGGAGCTGTGGATGGGCGCGCATCCGAAGAGCAGCTCGCAAATTCTCGATGACGCCGGAACGCCGCGTTCTCTGCGCGATGCAATCGACAGCGATAAAACGACCCTGCTTGGCGCCAAAGTTGCCGAGCGTTTTGGTGAACTGCCGTTCCTGTTTAAAGTGCTGTGCGCCGCCCAGCCGCTCTCTATTCAGGTTCACCCGAACAAACGGGCCTCGGAAATCGGGTTTGCCAAAGAGAATGCCGCCGGGATCCCGCTTGATGCCGCCGAACGTAACTATAAAGATCCGAACCACAAGCCGGAGCTGGTTTTCGCGTTAACGCCGTTCCTTGCCATGAACGCCTTCCGCGAGTTTTCCGAAATCGTGAAGCTGCTGCAGCCGGTAGCTGAAGCACATCCGGCAATAGCGCAGTTCCTGGCGCAGCCTGACGCCGCCCATCTGAGCCAGCTGTTTGCCAGCCTGCTGAACATGAAAGGCGACGAAAAAGCGCACGCCCTGAGCGTACTGCAGAGAGCGCTGGACAGCGAGCAGGGAGAACCGTGGCAGACTATCCGCCTGATCGCCGAGTTCTATCCGGACGATAGCGGCCTTTTCTCTCCGCTACTGCTCAACGTGGTCAAGCTGAATCCCGGCGAGGCGATGTTCCTGTTTGCGGAAACGCCGCACGCCTACCTGCAGGGTGTGGCGCTGGAGGTGATGGCCAACTCCGATAACGTCCTGCGCGCGGGATTGACGCCGAAGTACATTGATATTCCGGAGCTGGTGGCAAACGTCAAATTTGAACCCAAACCCGCTGGCGAACTCCTGACCCAGCCGGTCATTCACGGCGCGGAGCTGGACTTCCCCATCCCGGTTGACGATTTTGCTTTCTCGCTGCACGACCTTTCAGCGCAGGCGTCAACCATCGCCCAGGATAGCGCGGCGATCCTGTTCTGCGTCGAGGGTGAGGCGACGATCGTGAAAGGCGAACAGCGCCTGACGCTGAAGCCGGGCGAGTCGGCTTTCGTGGCGCACAACGAATCACCGGTACAGGTCAGCGGCAGCGGTCGCGTGGCGCGCGTCTTTAATAAGGTCCAGTAAGTTACTGAACTTTTTAGCCACAGTTGCTAGACTTTCACTCATCATGACAACACAACCAGGCGGCCCAATCCGCCTGGTTTCATTTATGGACAAATGCTATGAAAAAATCGCTGGTCGCAGCAGGAGTTATCATCGCGCTGGGCGTCGTCTGGACGGGCGGCGCGTGGTACACAGGGAAGCAGCTGGAAAGCCGCATTGCCGATATGGTGCAGCAGGCGAATGCTCAGCTGCAAAGCAGCGCGCCGCAGGCTGGCGTAGAGCTCACCTATCAGGACTATCAGCGCGGTCTGTTCAGCAGCCGTTTACAACTGGTCCTGAAACCCATCGCCGGCAAAGCGCCCCGCTGGCTGGCCGCCGGACAGTCGCTGGTGTTTGACGAAGTTGTCGATCACGGCCCCTTCCCGCTGGCTTCACTGAAATCCTTTAACCTCGCCCCGGCGATGGCATCCGTCAAAACCACCTTAGTGAACAACGAGGCCAGCAAGTCGCTGTTTGACATTGCAAAAGGCGAAACGCCGTTTACTATCGATACCCGCATCGCCTACAGCGGCGACAACCAGTCCGCTATCGTGCTGAAACCGCTTGATTACGCGAAAGACGACGAGAAAGTCACTTTTAGCGGCGGCCAGTTCCAGCTTAACGCCGATCGAGAGGGAAAAACCCTCAGCCTGAGCGGCGAAGCGGGCAGCGGGCAAATTAACGCGGTCAACGAATACAATCAGAAGGTACAGCTCACCTTTAATAATCTGAAAACCGACGGTTCCACCGAAATGGCCAGCTTCAACGAGCGTATTGGCAAGCAGGCCATCTCGCTGGAAAAACTGGCGATTGGCGTTGAAGGAAAAGAGCTGGCGCTGTTTGAAGGGATGAAAATCGACGGCAACTCTTCGCTGACCGCTGACGGCAAAGGGATTAACAGCCAGCTGGACTACACCGTCAACAGCCTGAAGCTGCAAAATCAGGATATCGGTAGCGGCAGGCTGACCCTGAAGCTGGACAATATTGATGGTGAAGCCTTCCATCAGTTCAGCCAGAAGTACAATTCCGACGCCCAGGCGCTGATGGCGGACCCTCAGCTGGCGCAGAATCCTGAGCTGTACCAGCAGGCGCTAACGCAAACCTTCTTTAGCTCACTGCCGATGATGCTGAAAGGCAGCCCGTCCCTGACCATTTCTCCGCTAAGCTGGCGCAACGCGAAGGGCGAAACCACCCTGAATCTATCGATTCTGCTCAAAGATCCGTCGCTGACTACCACTCCGCCGCAGACGCTGGCCGAGGAAGTGGATCGTAGCGTCAAATCTCTCGACGGCAAGCTGGTGATCCCGGTCGATATGGCGACGGCGTTTATGACTCAGATTGCCGGGCTGGAAGGCTATCAGCCCGCCGACGCCGCTAAGCTTGCAGAGCAGCAGGTGAAAGGCCTGGCGGCGATGGGACAGATGTTCCGTATTACCACTATGGAAGATAACGCCATCACCTCCAGCCTGCAGTATGCTGACGGCCAGGTGACGCTGAACGGGCAGAAAATGCCGCTGGATGAGTTTGCCGGGATGTTCGGTTTAGCGCTTCCCCCTGTCCCGGCGCCCGCTGAGCCGCAGGAGACGCTGCCGCAAGAAGTGGTACCGCCAGTCGCGCCGCAGCAATAAATGACATATAGCCCCTCACCAGGGGCTATTTACGCGTAATCAGCCGAGGAGAGATGATCTGGTTTCGCGCCGCTCCCTGCCCCTCTTCCATACGCCGTAAAATACACTCCGCCAGGCTTTGCCCCATCTCCCGGGCGGGAGTCGTAACCCAGGTCAGCGGCAGATCATCCAGCGCCTCCTCGGGTAATTCCGCAAATGCCGCCAGCGCGACCCGCTGTTCGAAATAGCTTTCAACGCCATCCTCTCCGCTCTGTCGCCCGGCGCGCATCAGGCCAAACCACGCCCCGGTCGCGATCACGCTGTTATAACAGAGCACGGCGCTAATGGTCGGGTTTTGCCGCAGCAGGGCCGTCATCGCCTCCGCCGCCTGCTTCTGGCTTGAGCCGCACTCCACCACCCACTCGCTATGAAACGGCAGGCCATATTTCAGCAGGGTGGCGCAGTAGCCGCCAACCCGTTCGGCGCGCGTCAGGGATGAACTTTGCCCTCCCAGCCAGGCAATGCGCTGATGACCGCGTCGGATCAGGTGCTCGGTGACAATTTGCGCCGCCTGCATATTATCCGGGCGGATCAGGTCCACATCGTCGAGATAGCTGGCGCGGGAGGCGAAGACCAGCGGCATTCCGGCTTCCGCCGCGCGATCGCGCAGTTCGCCCCCCCGATCGATGGCGCCGGCAATCACTACGCCATCGACCCCCTGTGAAACCAGGGTATCAAAACGCTGGAGCATTTTTTCTCCGCTGTGCCCGCCCTGGGTGAGGAAGACCATTCTGCCCTGCGACTCAAGCGCATCGGTCAATCCGGCGGTCATCTCCGCGTAGAAAGGCTTCGACAAGTCGCTGACGATCAGGCCAATCACCCCGCTCTGGCCGCCGCGCAGGGACGCCGCCTGGCGGTTACGCACAAAGCCCAGCTGTTCAATGGCGTGATTGACGCGCTCGCCGGTTGCCAACGAAATACGCCCCTTGCCGCTCAGTACCAGCGAGACGGTACTGACGGATACCCCCGCCGCCTGCGCGACATCATTAATGGTAATTTTTTTCGCGATAGCCATAACTGCAGGCCGACTCCCTTTGGCTGTCGATAAAACGTTTTATCAGGATGCCCTCTTTATAAACTTTATTATCGCTGGAATATGTGATTTTTATCGCACTAAAGTTTGGTAAAACGTTTTATCTTTTCGTGGCGTTGCATCCTACCGATAACTTTTAGAACCAGGATTCATGTTATGACGGCGAAAACAGCAAACAAAATTACCTTGTGGGAGTTTTTCCAGCAGCTCGGGAAAACCTTCATGTTACCCGTAGCATTACTCTCCTTTTGCGGGATCATGCTGGGGATCGGCAGCTCTCTGAGCAGCCATGATGTCCTGACGCTTCTGCCGTGGCTGGACGTGCCGCTGCTGCAGGCCGTTTTCGTCTGGATGGGTAAAGTCGGCTCCTTTGCCTTCAGCTTTCTGCCGGTGATGTTTTGTATCGCCATTCCACTGGGTCTGGCGCGAGAAAACAAAGGCGTCGCCGCGTTTGCCGGTTTTGTCGGCTACGCGGTAATGAACCTGGCGGTAAACTTCTGGCTGACGGCCAAAGGTATTCTGCCGACCACCGATGCCGCCATCCTCAAAGCCAATAACATCCAGAACATTATCGGTATTCAATCGATCGACACCGGGATCCTCGGCGCGGTGATCGCCGGGATCATCGTCTGGATGCTGCACGAACGTTTCCATAACATCCGCCTGCCCGACGCGCTGGCCTTTTTTGGCGGTACCCGCTTTGTGCCCATTATTACGACCGTGGTTCTCGGCCTGGTCGGTCTGGTGATTCCGCTAATATGGCCCGTTTTCGCCATGGGGATTAATGCACTCGGCCAGGTCATCAATAGCGCAGGTGATTTCGGACCGATGATCTTCGGCACCGGTGAACGCCTGCTGCTGCCTTTTGGCCTGCACCATATTCTGGTGGCGCTGATCCGCTTTACCGAAGCGGGCGGCACCCTGGACGTTTGCGGTCATAGCGTCAGCGGCGCGCTGACGATTTTCCAGGCCCAGCTAAGCTGCCCGACCAGCCACGGCTTCGCCGAGAGCGCGACCCGCTTCCTGTCACAGGGTAAAATGCCGGCATTCCTCGGCGGCCTGCCGGGCGCAGCGCTGGCGATGTATCACTGCGCGCGTCCGGAAAATCGCCATAAGATTAAAGGCCTGCTGATTTCCGGCGTTATCGCCTGCGTGGTAGGCGGCACCACCGAACCGCTGGAATTCCTGTTCCTGTTCGTCGCGCCGGTTCTCTACGTTATCCATGCGTTACTGACCGGCCTGGGCTTTACCGTAATGGCGATCCTCGGCGTGACAATCGGCAACACCGACGGCAACGTTATCGACTTTGTGGTATTCGGCATTCTGCACGGTCTGTCCACCAGGTGGTACATGGTACCGGTGGTTGCGGCCATCTGGTTTGCGGTTTACTACGGTATCTTCCGTTTCGCGATCTCCCGCTTTAACCTGAAAACGCCGGGACGCGATATTGAAACAACGAGCGCATTTGAGAAGGCTGTCACCGGCGTGACCGGCAAATCAGGGTATAACGTTCCGGCGATTCTGGCCGCGCTCGGCGGCGCGGAAAATATCGTTTCGCTCGATAACTGCATTACCCGCCTGCGTCTGTCGGTTAACGATATGAGCAAAGTCGACAGCGCCGCGCTGAAAGCGAATCGCGCCATCGGCGTGGTTCAGCTCAACCAGCATAACCTGCAGGTAGTGATTGGCCCGCAGGTGCAGTCGGTAAAAGATGAAATGGCTGTCCTGATGAATACCGTCGAGGCATAAGCTCCGCCCCCGCCTTGCGGCAGGGGGCCAGGATTAAGGAAGTTGCGATGTTTGATTTTTCAAAGCAGATCGACCGTCACGGTACCTGGTGCACGCAGTGGGATTACGTCGCCGACCGTTTTGGCGTAGCCGACCTGCTGCCCTTTACGATCTCCGACATGGATTTCGCCACCGCCCCCTGTATTCTTGATGCCGTCAGCAAACGTCTGGGGCACGGTGTTTTTGGCTACAGCCGGTGGAAAAATGATGAATTCCTCGGCGCGGTGAGCCACTGGTTCGCCAGCCGTTTTCATAGCCCAATCAACCGCGAAGCGATTGTTTACGGGCCATCGGTGATCTATATGGTCGCGGAGATGATTCGTCAGTGGTCGGCAGTGGGCGACGGCATCGTGGTACACACTCCAGCCTACGATGCCTTTTATAAAACCATTGAAGGCAACCAGCGGCGCGTCGCGGCCGTGCCGCTCTCTCTCGACAACCATCACTGGCGCTGCGATATGGCGGCCCTGGAGCGGGTACTGGCTCAGCCGCGTAATACCGTTCTGCTGCTGTGCAGCCCGCACAACCCCACCGGCAAGGTCTGGACCCGTGAAGAGCTGGAAACCATGGCGCAGCTGTGTGAGAAGCATGGGGTAAAAGTGATTAGCGACGAGATCCATATGGACATGGTCTGGGACGGGCAGCAGCACATCCCGTGGTGCGACGTGGCCCGCAGCCCCTGGGCGCTCTTCACCTCCGGCTCGAAAAGCTTCAACATTCCGGCATTCACCGGCGCATACGGGTTGATTGACGATCCCGCCGTGCGCGAAAGCTATCTGCACGCGCTGAAGAGCCGCGATGGCCTCTCATCACCTTCCGTGCCGGCGCTGGTCGCCCATATTGCCGCCTATCGCGAGGGAGCGCCCTGGCTGGATGCCCTGCGCGGTTATTTGCAGGAAAATATGCGCTTCATCGCTGGCGAACTGAATCAGGCGTTTCCGGAGCTAGGCTGGCAGCCACCGCAGGCGACTTACCTGGCGTGGATTGACCTGCGCCCGCTGGCCGTTGACGATCGCGCTCTGCAAAAAGCACTTATCGAGGAGCAGAAGGTCGCCATTATGCCCGGCTACACTTACGGCGAAGAGGGTAAGGGCTTTGTCCGTCTCAACGCCGGTTGCCCACGCGAGAAGCTGGAAAAAGGCGTGCAGGGATTAATCGCCGCCCTGCGTTCGCTGCGCTAATTATTTTCCCTTCAATAATCAGGTAGCGGGCTCCCCGCTACCGCTGGCGTTTATTTCACCGGCGCTTTGCGCGGTACAAACATTAAGCGCGAATAAAATCATAGTTCTCTCTGTGCCACGCCGATGAGATTCACCTGACCGCGGAAAAAATAACCTCTGGCTTATTAACCGTCTCAATCCCGCTCCCCTGCCTGCCCCCGACCTAAGAGTCTCCGGGCATAATGAGACCAAATTTTGACGAGACGCAAAAAAATTCGCGCCGCAAAGGTGTATTTAATTGCCGCTTTTCATTCCCGTCAAAGTATTAATCAGGAGGACGAAATTATGAAAACTTACGATCGTAACCGTAATGCTATCTCTACCGGCAGCATGGTTATGGTAGCCGATAGCGGCGCGACGGGCGTCATTAAGGCCATCCACGCTGAAGGTAAAACGGCGGAGCAGATCCGTCGTGCTGATTGCGTGGAAATAGACGGACACGAAGGGTTATTTAGCCCGCTGAACCTGATTCGTCTGGGCTTTAACTGAATTCGCGTACCGTCATTAACAGCAGGCCGCGAATAAGCGGTCGTGAAAGGCCACCAGCGCGTGGCCTTTTATATTCTCTTTATCGGTCAATTTGATCCTGTCGAGCGTTTTCAGGAACTAAACAGCGTAGTATCGCCCCTCTTCAACCCGCTACGGGTAATATACCTTCTGAGTTCAGAGGCATCTTCATGACATGGCAACAATTCAAACAGACGTGGCTGATTAAATTCTGGTCACCCGTTCCCGCCGTTATCGCCGCGGGGATTCTCTCAACCTACTACTTCGGCATTACCGGCACTTTTTGGGCCGTCACCGGCGAATTTACCCGCTGGGGCGGACAATTGCTGCAACTTATCGGCGTGCACAGCGAAGAGTGGGGGTACTACAAACTCATTCATCTTGAGGGCACCCCGCTCACTCGCATCGACGGCATGATGATCATCGGCATGTTCGGCGGCTGTTTCGCCGCTGCGCTGTGGGCGAATAACGTGAAGCTGCGTTTTCCTCGCAGCCGGGTGCGTATTCTGCAGGCCGTCGCCGGAGGCATCATTGCCGGCTTCGGCGCCCGTCTGGCGATGGGTTGTAACCTGGCCGCCTTCTTCACCGGTATCCCGCAGTTTTCTCTGCACGCCTGGTTCTTTGCCATCGCGACGGCTATCGGCACCTGGTTCGGCGCGCGTTTTACCTTACTGCCCATCTTCCGTATTCCGGTTAAGATGCAAAAAGTGTCGCAGGCGTCGCCGCTGACGCAAAAACCTGACCAGGCGCGACGCCGGTTCCGTCTCGGGATGGTGGTCTTTTTTGCCATGATCGCCTGGGGTCTGCTCACCGCGGCTAACCAGCCGAAGCTCGGCCTGGCGCTACTGTTTGGCGTCGGGTTTGGCCTGCTTATCGAACGCGCGCAGATCTGCTTTACCTCTGCCTTTCGCGATATGTGGATCACCGGACGCACCAATATGGCGAAGGCGATCATTTTCGGTATGGCAGCCAGCGCCATCGGGATCTTCAGCTACGTGCAGCTTGGCATGGAACCAAAAATTATGTGGGCCGGCCCCAACGCGGTCATCGGCGGCCTGCTGTTTGGCTTTGGAATCGTCCTGGCGGGCGGCTGCGAAACCGGCTGGATGTACCGCGCGGTGGAAGGCCAGGTGCACTTCTGGTGGGTTGGGCTGGGCAACGTGATAGGTTCAACGCTCCTGGCATACTACTGGGACGGACTCTCCCCGGCGCTGGCCACAAGCTGGGATAAAATCAACCTGCTGGCGACATTCGGGCCTTTCGGCGGCCTGCTGGTGACCTATCTCCTGCTGCTGATCGCGCTGGGTTTGGTTATTGGCTGGGAAAAACGCTTTTTCCGCCGCAAATCTCTCGCCACCTCAACGGTTAAGGAAAGCGCATGAAAACTCTGGTCCCGGACTATCGCCTGGATATGGTTGGCGAACCCTGCCCCTATCCTGCCATCGCCACGCTTGAAGCGATGCCCTCGCTGAAGAAAGGCGAAATTCTTGAAGTGGTCAGCGACTGCCCGCAGTCGATTAACAATATCCCGCTGGATGCCAAAAATCACGGCTATACCGTGCTCGATATTCAGCAAGATGGGCCAACCATCCGCTATTTGATTCAAAAATAGCCATCAAAAAGCCGGTAGCACGCTACCGGCCGTTATATGCGCTTGCCCGTCGGCGGCTGACGCCATACCGGGTATGAAACGATTACCAGCCCTTAACCGCATCGCCTTTATAAAGCTGTTCTGCCGCCGCGGCCACCTCATCGCTCTGGTAGGCCTTCACCAGATTTTTTACCTTTTCGCTATCTTTGTTTTCGATGCGGCTGGCAAAGATATTGACGTAGGGCGAATCTTTGCTTTCCACAAACAGGCCGTTGCGCGACGGTGACAGGCCCACCTGGCTTGAGAAAGTGGTATTAATTATCGCCATAGTTATCTGCTGGTCGTCCAGCGCGCGGGTGAGCTGCGGCGCCTCAATCTCGACGATTTTTAAGTTTTTCGGGTTATTAATGATATCAAGCGAAGTGGGCAGCAGACCGGTGCCCTCCTTCAATGTAATCAGCCCCTGCTTTTGCAGTAGCAGCAGCGAGCGTCCGAGGTTAGTTGGATCGTTGGGAACGGCCACCTGCGCGCCATCGGGCAGCTGGTCGACCGAACTGATTTTCTTCGAATAGGCGGCAATCGGATAAACGAACGTCGTGCCAACCTGAACCAGCTTATAGCCGCGCTCCTGAATTTGTTTATCCAGATAAGGCTTATGCTGGAAAGCATTAGCATCAAGATCGCCGTTGTTCAGCGCTTCGTTGGGCAGGACGAAATCATTAAACGTCACCACTTCGACGTCGAGATTGTACTTCTCTTTTGCCACTTTTTGCGCCACCGCCCAGACCTCCTGGTCAACGCCTGCGCTAATGCCCACTTTGATGTGGTTAGGGTCCTGCTCGCCAGGTTTGCAGGCTGCCAGCAGCAGCGAGCTTGCGACAACCAGCGGTACTGCAATTTTTTTTAACATAAAGATCATATTCCCAGGGTCCTTTTTAAAATAGCCTGCCATTCATTGCAGGAAAACCAGCGCCAGAGACTATAGAAAATCACACGGGCGAAATTAAATACTGATTCACTATGATTAATAGCGTTTTGCTATGAGCGAATGCGACGTGCGGCTCAGAGAGAGGGGAATCTTTCCTCACCACTCCCTTTTTCATTGATTTATTCGGTATTTTTCTCCTCTTTTAACCATTTATCGTTCTGATGTACAATGACGCGCACTTTAACTAAAAAAAGAGTGCGACCATGATTGATTTAACTTTGCCATTAACCGACATCCATCGCCATCTTGACGGTAATATCCGGGCCCAAACTATTCTCGATCTTGGCCGCCAGTATAACCTCGCACTTCCAGCAAATACGCTCGAAACATTACGTCCTCATGTACAGGTCACCAGCAATGAGCCCGACCTGGTCAGCTTCCTCTCTAAGCTGGATTGGGGTGTAAAAATGCTCGCCTCTCTGGATGCCTGCCGCCGCGTTGCCTATGAAAACCTTGAAGATGCCGCGCGCAACGGACTGCATTACGTCGAACTGCGTTTCTCTCCGCGCTATATGGCGATGACCCACCAGCTGCCGGTAGCGGGCGTCGTCGAAGCGGTGATCGCTGGGGTAAAAGAAGGCAGCCGCGACTTTAACGTTGAAGCCCGTCTGATCGGTATTCTGAGCCGCACCTTCGGCGAAGCGGCGTGCGAGGAAGAGCTCGAAGCCCTGCTCGCCCACCGCGACGGCATTACCGCCCTCGACCTCGCCGGCGATGAACTTGGCTTCCCGGGGAATCTGTTTATGGAGCACTTCCGCCGCGCGCGCGATGCGGGCTGGCGGATCACGGTCCATGCAGGCGAAGCCGCCGGTCCAGAAAGCATCTGGCAGGCCATTCGCGAGCTGGGAGCCGAACGCATCGGCCACGGCGTGAAGGCGGTGCAGGACCCGGCGCTGATGGACTATCTCGCCGCGCAGCGCATCGGCATTGAGTCCTGTCTGACCTCCAATATCCAGACCAGCACCGTGCCGTCGCTGGCCCGGCATCCGCTGAAAACTTTCCTCGAGCACGGCGTGTTGGCCTGCATTAATACCGACGACCCCGCCGTCCAGGGCGTCGATATTATCCACGAATATACGGTTGCCGCCCCGGCTGCCGGCCTGAGCCGCGAGCAGATTCGCCAGGCGCAGATCAACGGCCTGGAACTCGCCTTTTTAAGCGCCGGGGAAAAAGCAGCGCTGATGCAGCGCATTCAGCAGGCTTGATCGACTCCCCCGTGATAAACGGGGGTCATTCAACGCCGGGCGGTTGTTGTCGCCGGGATGACCTAATTCAGACACAGCGTCGTTCGATGCCTGGCCGACTCGAGGCCAAGCTCAATCAGCTCCATAATCTGAATCGCCTGGCTTGCCGGAACCGGATTAGTGCCGCTTCCGTTAAGTGCATCGCGAATAGCGGCATAATAGGCCGGATAGTTACCCGGCAGCGTTAGCCACGACTCCTCGGTTATGTCCTCGCCCTCCGCTCGCGTCAGCACCCCGTCGCGCATATCGTATCCCCAGTCTTCCTGCGGCAGGCGTTCGCCGCTTTTCAGCCGCTCCTCCTGCGGGTCGAGACCGTATTTCACATAGCTTCCTCGCGAACCGTGGATAATAAAGCGCGCCGTTTCCGCCGCAGCGACCAGAGTTCCGTGCAGCACGACGCGACGCTGCGGCCAGGCTAAAACCGCATGAAAATAGTCGGTGGACTGGGAGCCCGGACGTAATTGCGCCAGATCAACCTGCATGCTAACCGGCAGGCCGAAGAGATTTACCACCTGGTCCAGCAGATGCGGGGCAAGATCGTACCAGATGCCGCTCCCCGGTCCGCCTTGTTCACGCCAGCGATTACGCACCTGCGGTCGATAGCGATCGAAATGAGACTCAAAGTATCCTACTTCCCCCAGTAGCCCTTCGTTAATCAGCGCTTTTACCGTCAGAAAATCGCTGTCCCAGCGGCGGTTATGGAATACCGACAGCAGCCGCCCGCCGCTTTTTGCCAGCGCTTCAAGCTCACGCGCCTGTGACAGCGTCACGGTAAAGGGTTTATCGACGACTACGTGCTTGCCCGCCTCCAGCGCGGCCTTTGCCAGCGGAAAATGGGTGTTGTTTGGGGTCGGGATCACCACCAGATCGATATTGGGGTCGTTCAAAATCCGCTCTGGCCCGCTAACCACCGGCATTGCAGGCCAATCGGCATGCACTTTATTTTCATCGCTGCTGGCCACGGCGGCCAGCGTCATCCCTGGCGTACCGCTGATTAACGGCGCATGAAAGGTCTTGCTCGCGTAGCCATAACCGATTAATCCTACCCGGATAGCATCACTCATTTTTACCCCCTTAATGAGAATAACGGTGTCCCAGTTACGCTGCGGATATGACCTCTGTTAACGCATGTTGCCCGCGTTATCGCGCAGCATTACGTCATTTGCGCAACTAAGTTCATGTAACACTTGCGTTACTTCAATCCTCTAGTACCATTTCCTTCTGGTTTCACAATTTGCTACAGAGTTATGGAAAACGTTTTTAACCGTATTGTAGAACTTATTGGCTGGATTGTTTTGGGCGTCTCAGCCCTGCTTTTAGTTATCGCTCATCATATTGATAACTACCAGTCCCCACCTACCGTTGATACTGTTCAGGCGAAGCCGCTGGCGAAATAAACAGTGACCCGCTTCGCAACTATGCAACCGGTTTCTGAAACCGGTTGCATAGCAGTGCAGGGTTTTATTACACTCTCCTTATCAATCGATAAGGAGTTTCTTCATGTCCGGATTTCCGCAGCATTTTTTATGGGGAGCCGCTACCGCAGCCTGGCAGGTTGAGGGCGGATACGATGCCGACGGCAAAGGCCCTTCTATCTGGGATATCTACTCCCATCTCCCAGGCACCACTTTTCAGGGCACCACCGGCGATATCGCCGTAGACCATTACCATCGCTTTCGCGAAGATGTTGCGCTGATGGCGGAAATGGGTCTGCAAAGCTATCGCTTCTCAATTTCATGGCCGCGTCTGCTGCCCGGAGGCCGCGGCGAGGTTAACGAGGCTGGGGTTCAGTTCTACAGCGATCTGATTGATGAGCTGCTGGCGCATAATATAGAACCGATGATCACCCTGTATCACTGGGATCTTCCGCAGGCGCTGCAGGAGGAAGGCGGCTGGGAAGCGCGCAGTACGGCGGAAGCGTTCGCTGAGTACGCCCGCCTCTGCTATCAGCGCTTCGGTTCGCGGGTCAAATTGTGGGCGACCTTCAACGAGACTATCGTCTTTATCGGGCATGGGTATATTAACGGCATCCACCCGCCAGCGGTGCGCGACCCTGCGCGCGCGATTCAAGCCTGCCACCACGTCTTTATCGCCCATGCGCTGGCCGTGAAAGCGTTTCGTGAAATGGCAGTCGAGGGGCAGATAGGTTTTGTCAACGTACTGCAGCCGCATACCCCTTTAACCGACAGCGAGGAGGATATGCGCGCGACGGCGATGGCGGATGCTATTCACACCCACTGGCTTTACGATCCGGTGCTAAAAGGTCAATACCCTGAAGAGCTCCTGCAACAAACCCAGACGCTGTGGGGCGTTCCGGCTTTTGCCGCGGGCGACGATGCGCTGCTGCGTGAAAACCGCTGTGATTTTATCGGCCTGAACTACTACCGCCGCGAAACCGTCTCAGCGCAGCCCCCGGAGGTTCCGACCGGCGGCGAACCTGGCGTCGAGGGGCTGTTCTATTTTGTACGCAACCCGCAAAGTACCTATACCGAATGGGGCTGGGAAATTTGGCCTCAGGGGTTAACCGACGGGATCATGATGATTAAAGCGCGCTACGGTGACATACCGATTTACATCACCGAAAACGGACTCGGGGCCATTGACCCGATCATCGATGGCGAAATCGTCGACGACCCGCGTATTGACTATCTGAGTAGCCACATAACTGCGCTGGAAAAAGCGCTGGAACTGGGCGCTGACGTGCGCGGCTATTATCCCTGGTCCTTTATTGATCTATTAAGCTGGCTCAACGGTTATAAAAAACAGTACGGCTTTGTTTATGTCGATCATCAGAACAATCTGGCGCGTAAACGTAAAAAGAGCTTTTTCTGGTACCAAAACGTTATTGCCAGCCGAGGCGAACAGCGTTAATCTTCTCTCCCAGGCGCCATCCGGCGCCTGATTCAGTTCTGGAATACTCTTAAATTCCTTTTTACCAGGCCAGAAACATCATCTGTTCTTGTTCCGGGTATTTACAACCGAAATAATTCCATACAGTTTACTGAAAAAAAGGAACGGCCGGTTGAGAACAGGTTTACACAGAATGGGTATATTCAACTTAAATTATTCTGATTATAAAATGGATACGCAAATGACCGTTCAGGACTACTTATTAAAATTTCGTAAAATCAGCACGCTGGAAAGTCTGGAAAAACTTTTTGATCACCTTAACTATTCCCTGACCGATAACGAAGAGATCGTCAACATGTATCGCGCCGCAGACCATCGTCGGGCGGAGCTGGTTTCTGGCGGCAAATTGTTCAACATTGGCGAGGTGCCCAAGTCCGTCTGGCGCTACGTGCAATAAAGACTGTCATCATTCACGCCAGTTGCTTATACTTCCGGCCCTGCTTTTATTGATAACTGGCGTTAAATTCGGGAGTAATAATGTCCTCTGACTCTGTGGAACGTATTGGCGGATGGCTTCTGGCGCCGCTGGCATGGCTCCTGGTGGCCCTGCTTAGCGCCTCATTGTCGCTGCTGTTTTTTGCTGATGCTCTGACGTCTTCCCAGACTTATACCCTGCTGCGCAATATGAGTACTGAACATCTCGCCTTGTGGATTGCTTCGCTGGCCTTCGCGATCGCCATGTGGTACTACACGCTGTGGTTGACCATTGCCTTTTTCAAGCGGCGGAAAGGGGTGCCAAAGCATTACATTATCTGGCTGCTGATTACGCTTCTGCTGGCGGTAAAAGCATTTGCCTTTTCCCCAATATCAGACGCTCTGGCGCTGCGCCAGCTGCTGTTTCCCCTTCTCGCTGCGGCGCTGCTGGCTCCCTATTTCAAGCGTTCTGAACGGGTTAAGCGGACCTTTGTGAATCCGTAATAACCACACAGTTAACCTGTTGTCGCCGGTATCGATTTATTCGATAATAGACGGCTTTTTCTATTTCAGGTCGAATAATGGCTGATTATTTACTGCTCTTTGTTGGCACCGTTCTTGTTAACAACTTCGTGCTGGTGAAGTTTCTGGGACTGTGCCCGTTTATGGGGGTTTCCAAAAAGCTGGAAGCCGCTATGGGAATGGGGCTCGCCACCACCTTTGTGATGACGCTGGCCTCAATTTGCGCCTGGCTGATTGATACCTGGATCCTTATTCCGCTGGACCTGGTCTATTTACGGACCCTGGCCTTTATCCTGGTTATCGCCGTCGTGGTGCAATTTACCGAAATGGTGGTGCGTAAAACCAGTCCGGCGTTGTATCGCCTGTTGGGCATCTTCCTGCCGCTGATCACCACCAACTGCGCGGTGCT
Source organism: Klebsiella sp. GW_Kp181 (assembly GCF_040062315.1). Lineage (NCBI taxonomy): Bacteria > Pseudomonadati > Pseudomonadota > Gammaproteobacteria > Enterobacterales > Enterobacteriaceae > Klebsiella > Klebsiella sp. GW_Kp181. Next base: position 2,491 of record NZ_JBEAFR010000058.1, on the reverse strand, counting down.
CGGCGTTGCGCTGCTCAACATTAACCTCGGGCATAATTTCCTGCAGTCTGCGCTGTACGGCTTTGCCGCCGCCGTCGGCTTTTCGCTGGTGATGGTGCTTTTCGCCTCCATCCGCGAGCGTCTGGTGGTTGCCGATGTGCCGGCGCCGTTTCGCGGTAATGCCATTGCGCTGGTCACTGCCGGTTTAATGTCTCTCGCCTTTATGGGCTTTAGTGGTTTGGTGAAGTTGTAATGAATGCTGTCTGGATAGCCGTGGTTGCCATTAGCCTGCTGGGGCTGATTTTCGGCTTAATTCTGGGGTACGCTTCGCGCCGTTTTGAGGTGGAAGATGACCCGGTGGTGGAAAAAATTGACGCCCTGCTACCGCAGAGCCAGTGCGGTCAGTGCGGCTACCCCGGCTGTCGTCCCTACGCGGAAGCCGTAGGCACTCAGGGTGAGAAAATTAACTGCTGCGCGCCCGGCGGCGAAGCGGTGATGCTCAAAATCGCTGAGCTGTTGAACGTCGACCCGCAGCCTACGGACGGCGATGCGCAAGAAGCCGCACCTGCGCGAATGCTGGCGGTGATCGACGAAGCGAACTGCATCGGCTGCACAAAATGCATTCAGGCCTGTCCTGTGGATGCCATCGTCGGCGCCACCCGTGCTATGCATACGGTGATGAGCGACCTCTGCACCGGCTGTAATCTTTGCGTCGCGCCTTGTCCGACGCAATGTATTGAACTGCGCCCGGTGGCGGCGACGACAGAAACCTGGAAATGGGATCTTCAAACCATCCCGGTACGCATTATTCCCATGGAACAACATGTTTAAGTTATTTTCCGCATTTCGCAAAGACAAAGTCTGGGACTTCAACGGCGGCATTCATCCGCCGGAAATGAAAACCCAGTCTAACGGTACCCCGCTGCGTCAGGTTTCCCTGCCGCAGCGTTTTGTCATCCCGCTGAAACAACACATCGGCGCGGAAGGTGAGCTCTGCGTCCAGCCGGGCGATCGCGTCCTGCGCGGCCAGCCGCTAACCCGCGGCTGGGGCAGAATGCTGCCGGTGCACGCGCCAACGTCCGGCATCGTGGCGGCGATTGCCCCCCACTCGACCGCCCACCCTTCCGCGCTGGCGGAAATGAGCGTCATTATTGATGCCGATGGCGAAGACCGCTGGATTGAGCGCGATGGCTGGAACAATTACCAGAATAAATCCCGCGAAGAGCTGATTGAGCGCATTCACCAGTTTGGTGTAGCCGGGCTTGGCGGCGCCGGTTTCCCCACCGGCACTAAGCTGCGCGGGGGCGGCGACAGAATCGAAACATTAATCATCAATGCGGCGGAGTGTGAGCCCTATATCACCGCTGACGATCGCCTGATGCAGGATTGCGCGGCGCAAATCGTTGAGGGAATTCGCATCCTTGCCCATATTCTGCAACCTGCACAGGTGCTGATCGGCATCGAGGATAATAAACCGCAGGCGATTTCGATGCTCCGCGCGGTACTCGCCGACACGCACGGTATTTCGCTGCGCGTAATCCCGACGAAATACCCCTCAGGCGGTGCAAAACAGCTGACGCAAATCCTCACCGGTAAACAGGTGCCCCACGGTGGGCGCTCCTCTGATATCGGCGTATTGATGCAAAACGTCGGCACCGCCTATGCGGTGAAACGTGCGGTGATAGACGGCGAGCCGCTGACGGAGCGCGTAGTCACCTTAACCGGCGAAGCGGTCACGCGTCCGGGCAACGTCTGGGCGCGCCTGGGTACGCCGGTCAGCCATCTGCTAAAAGATGCCGGTTTCTGCCCAGGCGCCGATCCGATGGTGATTATGGGCGGCCCGCTGATGGGCTTCACCCTGCCCTGGCTCGACGTGCCGGTGGTCAAAATCACCAACTGTCTGCTGGCGCCTTCGGCGAGCGAAATGGGCGAACCGGAAGAGGAAAAAGGCTGTATCCGCTGTAGCGCCTGCGCGGACGCCTGCCCGGCCGATCTTCTGCCGCAGCAGTTATACTGGTTCAGCAAAGGGCAGCAGCACGACAAAGCCACCAGCCATAACCTCGCCGATTGTATCGAGTGCGGCGCCTGCGCCTGGGTTTGTCCAAGCAATATCCCGCTGGTGCAGTACTTCCGCCAGGAGAAAGCCGAGATATACGCCATTGCGCAAGAAGAGAAACGCGCAGCGGAAGCGAAAGTCCGCTTTGAGGCGCGTCAGGCTCGCCTGGAACGGGATAAAGCCGCAAGGCTGGAACGTCATAAGCAGGCAGCAGTACAGCCAGCAGCGAAAGATCAGGATGCGATTAACGCCGCCCTTGCCCGCGTACGTGAAAAGCAGCGCAACGCGGCGCAGCCGATTATCGTGCTCTCCGGCGAGAAACCGGATAACAGCGAAGCCATCGCCGCTCGCGAAGCCCGTAAGGCCGAGGCGCGGGCGCGCAGGGCTGAGCAGCTGGTAGTCCCGGCTGAACCTGCCCCGGACGCAGAGCAACCTGCTACCGTTGACCCGCGCAAG
>NZ_JBEAFR010000057.1:0-71054 GCF_040062315.1 Klebsiella sp. GW_Kp181 | reverse complement strand
AACACAACCCGCTACGGGGGAGACTTACCCGAAATCTGATTTATTCAACAAAGCCATATCTATAAAATAAATGTTCTATTGTGCGGTTATACATTTCATCTATCAAAATCCTGGTCATTACCTCTTGATTGACTGTTTATATTAAATTTGATTTGTTGGGTGTTGTGATATTTTTTGTGTGAATGCTATTTGTCTATGGCATATTCGCTTGTCAATACGAGCCCTGGAGGAGGGTACGCCATAGGGAAATAACCCCGCGAAGCGGATTAAAGGCTGATATTGACTTAGTCAATCAAATATAAGTCTTTTACGCTTGTCAGCCTGGCTTTCAAACGGAAGTATATGACTTTAATTATTTATAAAGCGGGATCTCGGCGCGGCTGATGTCTTAACGTCAATGGTTTAAAAAAACTTTGCTGAATGGAATACTGTGACGCTATTTCACATTATGCATGTACGGCATTTTTATGATGGTTTGTCAATTCAGCTCTTTATCTCATGCAGAAGAATGAGCAACTCATCACTGTTTGAGGTTGAGATAGACGATTTTCGGTTACCGAAAACGGGATCGGCATATTCAGCCTCCTGGAGCGACCCGCGCGGCCAGCTTCCGTCTGACTGCTGGTGGGGTGGATGGAGTAAAATATTCTAGTTAAGCGGTTTGTCAGACGTTTCATGGCGAAATGTTGCTATTTTTATAGTCTGATCTCCTGACGTCGCTGTTAATTTTAGATTATTGAAAAAGAATAACTATATCTAAAGTTATGCCTTGAGCCAGTACCGTGAATTCACAAAATTCATCATTATGAGTAAATAAGATGATGCCTCCTTCCTCTATCACAAATCCTACTTGCATTAAGCCTCTGACAAGTTAAGTTATTCAAACTGAATATCTCATTTTTTGCCCGGAGACCGGCATGACCGACTGTGTAATTCCCGAAATTAAAGCCACTGAAGAAGAAATGATTGCGATCCGTCATTATTTACACGCCAATCCGGAATTAAGTCTGGAAGAGTTTAATACCAGCGAGCTGGTGGCCGGAAAACTGACCGAGTGGGGCTATACGGTAACCCGCGGGCTGGCGAAAACCGGGGTGGTCGGAACCTTAAGCAAAGGCGATTCTCCGCGCACTATCGGCCTGCGCGCCGACATGGACGCGCTGCCGATTTTCGAAACGACCGATCTCCCGTGGGCCAGCACCGTTGCCGGGAAAATGCACGCCTGCGGCCATGACGGTCATACCACCATTCTGCTGGCGGCGGCGAAGTATATCGCCTCTCCGGCCTGTCAGTTCAACGGCACGGTTCACCTGATATTCCAGCCTGCCGAAGAAGCTATCGGCGGCGCGGATTTAATGATTAAAGACGGCCTGTTTGAGCGCTTTCCCTGCGAGCGCATCTTCGGCCTGCACAATATGCCGGGCCTGCCGGTAGGGAAAGTTGGCTTTTACGCCGGTAATTTTATGGCCTCGGCGGATACGGTAAAAATTACCATTACCGGCTACGGCGGCCACGGCGCGCACCCCGAGCGCACCGTCGATCCGATTGTCACCGGCGCGGCGCTGGTGATGAATCTGCAAAGCATCGTTGCGCGTAACGTACCGCCGGGCGAAACCGCGGTAGTGAGCGTCGGCACTTTCCAGGCGGGCATTGCATCGAACGTCATTCCGGAGAACGTGGTGATGGAGCTGAGCGTGCGGGCGATGAAGCCGGAAATCCGCGACCTGCTGATTAAACGCATCAAGGAGCTTGCTGATTTTACCGCCAAAAGCTACGGCGCCAGCAGCGAGGTAGAGGTCTTTGACTCTTATCCGGTACTGACCAACAGCGTTGAAGAGACCGAATTCGCCAAAGCGCTGGCGCTGGAAGTCTTTGGCGAGGAGGGCGTGCTGGAATCCATCTCGCCGATGAACGCCAGCGAAGATTTTGCCTTTATGCTCCAGCAGCGCCCCGGCTGCTACTTCCTGCTGGGCAATGGCGAGAAAGGCGGGAAGGGCAGCTGTATGGTGCATAACCCTGGCTATGACTTTAATGACGATATTATTTCCACCGGCGCGACGCTGTTTGCCCGGTTAGTTGAAACACACTGCCGTTGATCTCTGGAGTCCATAAATAATGAAAAAATCTCTTCTGCTGTGGGTCGCGCTGATGGCCTCAACCTCAGCCCTGGCCGCAGAAAATAAGGAAATTCGCTTTGGCGTCGACCCGACCTTCGCGCCGTTTGAATGGAAAGATCCGCAGGGTAAGCTGCAGGGTTTTGATATTGACCTCGGCAACGCGATTTGCGCACAGCTGCAGGCGAAGTGCGTGTGGGTGGAAAGCAATTTCGACGGTATTATCCCGGCGCTGAAGGCGCGTAAGTTCGATGCGATCCTCTCCGGCATGTATATGACCGAGAAACGCAAAGAGCAGATTGGCTTTAGCGACAAGCTGTACAACGGCCCGGTATTCCTTGTCGCGCGTAAAAACACCCTGGCCGGAAACACCGTCGAGCAGTTGAAAGGCAAAACCATCGGCGTCGAGCAGGGATCGGCGCAGGAGACTTACGTTAATCAGCACTGGCGTCCGGCAGGAATCAATATCGTCGCCTATCAGGGGGCGGATCGCGTGGTTCAGGATCTGGAGTCCGGGCGTATTGACGGCGCCGTGCTTTCCGGCATGATGGCCGACTACAGCTTCCTGCAGCAGCCGCAGGGGAAAGATTTTACCTTCGTTGGCGGACACCTGAAGGACGACAAGCTGTTCGGCGCCGGCGCGGCGATTGGCCTGCGCAAAGAGGACGATGCTCTGCGCCAGGAGATTAACGGCGCGATTGCCACTATTCTTGCCGACGGCACTTATAAAAAGCTCGCCGGGAAATATTTTAGCTTTGACGTCTATTCCGGGACATAATGTTGTTATGCATTCAGCGGGCGCGGAAAGCCCGCTTCTAGCTTCCTTTTCTTACTATCCCGTAATTGTCCTTTTCTGGCCCTCACGGCGTTCCGAAGGATACTGAATATAAGCGATAAGGAGTGAACGGCATGATCACACGTCCCCTGGGCAAAACCGGATTTTCCATCGCCCCGCTGGTGTTTGGCGGTAACGTTTTTGGCTGGACCACCGATGAAAAAACCAGTTTTGCCATTCTTGATGCGTTTATAGACCACGGCTTCGATGCTATCGACACGGCGGATGTTTACTCCCGCTGGGCGGATGGCAACCGGGGCGGCGAGTCTGAAACCATTATTGGCCGCTGGCTACAGGCGCGGCCAGGCATGCGCGAGAAGGTGAAGATCTTCACCAAAGTGGGTTCCGATTTAGGCCTTCCTGGCCATAAGGGGTTGAAAAAAGCCTGGATCCAGCAGGCGGTAGACGATTCGCTCCGTCGCCTGAACACTGATTATATTGACCTCTATTTTGCCCACTGGCCGGACCCGGAAACGCCGGTCGCCGAAACGCTCGAAGCCTTCCACGCCCTGCAGCAGGCGGGTAAAATCCGCGCGATGGGCGCCTCGAACCTTGACGCGCAGCAGCTGTCGAGCGCGCTGGAGGTGTCGCGTAAAAGCGGCCTGCCGGCCTGGCAGGTACTGCAGCCGGAATACAATCTTTATCATCGCTCGGCTTTTGAAGGCGCGCTCTGCGACCTGTGCGTCAGTCGCGAGATCGGCGTGGTGACCTACTACAGCCTGGCGTCCGGCTTCCTGACCGGTAAATACCGCCAGCAGTCCGATCTGGCGCAAAGCCAGCGCGGCAGCGGCATTGGTAAATACCTTAATCCTCGCGGGCTACGTATTATTGATACCCTGGCTGAGGTCGCGGAGCAAAACGGCGCTAAACCTGCCGAAGTCGCTCTGGCCTGGCTGATGACCCGCGAAGGCGTGACGGCACCCATCGCCAGCGCCACCAGCATTGCACAAGTAGAGAGCTTTGCCCGCGCCGCCGCGCAGAGCATCAGTGCTGAACAGCTGGCGCGCCTGGACACCGCCAGCGCGTAGTCATTGAGGCCGGAGCCTGTCGGGTCCGGCCCTCTGCATCTCAGCGTTTTGTCGCGCATTGTTCCTCACCTTCAGCTCATCCCTCTGCGGCGAATCCCTTTCAGCGAAAAATGAAACGTTTTTCCATTCGCCAAAAGCCAGGCTTGATTACGATAAGATAATGCGTATAGTTCTCATTCTTCTTCTTGTTTGCGGTTTTATCAGGAGATAACCTGCGTTCGTCGCGGGCTCACAGGGAAACGGCGAAGGCACAGGATGGGGCTCACAGGCGCAAGACCGGAAACGTTAATTTCGGCGGCGGAGTCACTATCGGATCGTTGATTTTGTTCAGGATTGATCTTATGAAATGCACTCTCCCGGCGCTGGCGCTGGCTATTTCTGCTGTCTTAAGCGGCTGCGCCGCCACCCATACCGTTCCGGCTTCTCAACATGTGGCTGAAAAAAACGCGGTTACCCCCGCACAGCCGCTGAAGCGCGAGCTGGCGGAGGGGCTGTATGAAATGGCGCTCAGCCCGAAAGGCGATGCGCTATACGTGGCCAGCGCTGAAGGCTTTAAAGATGTGCAGGGCGGGGCGGTCTATAAGCTGGACCCGACGACCCTGAAAACCCTCGGCATGACCCACACAGACCTGAAAAACTTTGCCGTACAGATTAGTCCGGATGGCAGTACGCTGTACGTGACCAACTCGCTGGACGGCGGCATTAGCGCCATTGATACCGCCAGCGGCAAAGTCAAAAAACGCCTGCTGTTCAGCGAGCGTAACAAAGAGGGATTCCCGTACGGCGCGCGGCAGATCCTGTTGCTCAATAACACGCTTTATGTCGGCGCGGTGGCCGATCCGGCACAAATCTGGGTCGTCGATGCCGACACGCTGAAGCTGAAAACGCGGATTAAAAATACCGGCAAATGGATGACCGGCCTGCACTACTCTGCGCAAACCGGACGTCTCTATGCGGCAAACGGCAGCGGCGAGGTGTTGGTGATTAACCCACGCAACAACCGTATCGAGCAGCGCTGGAAGCCGCTGGGCGCTAAGCCAGCCCTGCTGCTGAATATGGCCGAAGATAGCGCCACCGGCCGCCTGTTCGTCACCGACAACTCGCAAGCGAAAACCACGCTGGTGCTTGATATCCATACCGGTAAGCTGATTAAGCAGCTGGAAGTGGGCGATTCGCTGGCGGTGCAGTTCAATCCAAAGCGCAGCGAGATTTATATTTCCCAGCGTGAATCCGGCAAAGTAATCAGCCTGGATGGCAGCAGTTACGCGTTGAAAAAAACATGGGATATTCCGGCTAACCCCAACAGCCTGCTGATCTCCGCCGACGGGCAGACATTGTTTGTCACCGTCAAGCAGCCGTTCAATAAAGATCATTCGACGAAAGGGCCGGACAGCGTTGTCCGCATTGACCTGACCGCAAAATAAAAAATCTGGCCCGGCAACGGGCCCCTGGCTTTATTTTCCTATCTATGGGACCAAATTATGCGTAGCTCCTGCTCTCCGGCCTTCCCACTGCGAAAAACGCTGCTGGCGTTAACCGTTGGCGCGATCACCCATTCAGCCGCTGCGGTAGAAAACGACGCCGGCGAACGTCAGAAAAACGAAGAAACCATGGTCGTTCAGGCGACGCCCGACAGCCGCTTTAGAGCCGGCGGCGACCTGGTGGTGCCCGCCTATCTCGACGGCCAGGTCGCCAACGGCGGCCGCCTCGGAATGCTCGGCGAACAAAACGCGATGGACGTTCCGTTCAGCATTATCGGCTATACCTCGAAGCTGATTCAGGATCAGCAGGCGAAAACCATCACCGATGTAGTGAGTAACGATGCCGGGGTTCAGCCGGTGCAGGGCTACGGTAACTACGCTGAGACCTACCGCATTCGCGGCCTTAAATTTGACGGCGACGATATGACCCTGAGCGGGCTGGCGGGCGTGGTGCCGCGTCAGGTAGTGGATACCGCCATGCTTGAGCGGGTCGAAATTTTTAAAGGCGCCAATGCTCTGCTGAACGGCGCAGCCAGTTCCGGCGTCGGCGGCATGATCAACCTTGAACCCAAGCGCGCGGAAGATATCCCGACCGCTCGCGTGGGCGTGGACTATACCTCAGATTCTCAGGTCGGAGGCTCGCTGGATTTGGGTCGCCGCTTTGGCGACGATAACCAGTTCGGCGCGCGGGTGAACCTGGTGCACCGCGAAGGCGAGGCGGCGGTGGAGAGTGATAAACGCAGAACCACGCTGGCTTCTATTGGTCTCGATTATCGCGGCGAACGCATGCGCAGCTCGTTTGACTTTGGCTATCAGAAAAAAACCTTCCACGGCGGCCCGATGGGGATCAACATTTCGGGCGTCGATTTTATTCCGCGCCTGCCGGATAACACCCACAACTACACGCAAAAATGGGCTTACAGCGATATCGAAAATGAGTTTGGTATGCTTAGGATGGAATACGACATTGTCGATAAATGGACCGCCTATGCCTCTTTAGGCGCGCAGCACGCCCATGAAATCGGCTTATATAGCGCGTCGAAGCTCATTGACCGGGCGGGCAACGCCACGGCGGGGCGCCTGGATACCAACCGCTATATTGATACCGCCAGCGGTATGGCCGGGGTACGCGGCGAGTTCGCCACCGGTTTTGTATCGCACAAGGTCAACGTCGGCTATTCGGCGAAAACCCAAAACGATAAAACCGCATGGCGGATGTCGAAGGCGGCGGATAACCCGCTGGTGAATATCTACGATACTCAGCAGGTTGCGCCTCCAGCGAACGCTTCCTTCGGCGGCGATTATTACGATCCGCTGACCAGCGGCCGTACCCGTTCCCAGGGCTGGCTGCTGAGCGACACCCTCGGCGTGCTGGATGATACGCTACTGTTCACCGTTGGCGCTCGTCATCAAAAAGTGGTGGTCCGCAACTACGATAAAATCACCGGCCTGCAAAGCGATGCGTATGACGACAGCCGCTGGATGCCAACCTATGGAGTGGTCTACAAGCCGTGGCAGGTTATCTCTCTATACGCCAACCATACCGAAGCCCTGCAGCCGGGTAGCAACGCGCCGACCTCCGCCGCTAACTATGGGGAAAGCGTCGGAATTATTCACTCCAAACAGAACGAAGTCGGGATGAAGGCGGATTTTGGCCGCATTGGCGGCTCGCTGGCGCTGTTTGAAATTAAAATGCCGTCAGCATTCCTCGATAGCCAGAAACGCTATGGCCTTAACGGCGAGCAGCGTAATCGCGGTGTTGAATTTAATCTCTTCGGCGAACCGCTGTACGGTCTGCGCCTTAACGCCAGCGCGACCTGGCTGGAAGCCGAACTGTCGAAAACCAAGGATGGTATCAACGACGGTAAAACAGCGATCGGCGTACCGGGGTTCTACGCGGTGCTTGGGGCAGAGTATGACATCAAGCCCATCGACGGCCTGACCGCCACCGCGCGCCTCAACCATTCCGGTTCGCAGTATGCCGATCAGGCGAACAGCAAGAAGATTGATAGCTTCACGACTCTGGATCTCGGCTTGCGCTATCGTCTGGCGCTTAACGAGAACCAGAACCAGATGACGATTCGCGCGGGCGTCGATAACGTGACGGATGAGAACTACTGGTCCGGCGCGGATGACAGCGGAACCTATCTGTTCCGCGGCGAACCGCGGACGTTCAAGGTTTCGGTCGGCTACGAGTTCTAAGCAAAACGCTGGGGCGGGCAGGGCTGCTCGCCCCTTGTGATAAATCAATGAACGTATGAAGCCAGGGCATCTGCGGCTTGAAGTATGACGGGGATAAGTGTTACAAGGTGCCCCTTCATATAAACACACAGGGGATCGACGTGAAAGACGCGTCAACGCCGTCGGATGCCGTAGAGGAAAGCGGCCCGACGCTTCACCGCGGTTTACAGAACCGACATATTCAGCTTATCGCCCTTGGCGGCGCCATCGGTACCGGCCTGTTTCTCGGCATCGGGCCAGCCATTCAAATGGCGGGACCGGCCGTACTGCTCGGCTATGCCGTCGCCGGCATCATCGCATTTCTGATCATGCGCCAGCTTGGCGAAATGGTCGTTGAAGAACCGGTTTCTGGTTCCTTTGCCCACTTTGCTTATAAGTACTGGGGGCCGTTCGCCGGCTTTCTTTCCGGCTGGAACTACTGGGTAATGTTCGTGCTGGTCGGGATGGCGGAGCTGACCGCCGCCGGGATCTATATGCAGTACTGGCTGCCGGACGTGCCGACGTGGATCTGGGCCGCCGCTTTTTTCATCATTATCAACGCCGTCAACCTGGTGAACGTGCGTCTGTACGGTGAAGCGGAGTTCTGGTTTGCGCTGATCAAGGTGCTGGCGATTATCGGCATGATCGGCTTTGGCCTGTGGATGCTGTTCGGCGGCCACGGCGGCAGCAAAGCGGGCATCGATAACCTGTGGAAACACGGCGGTTTCTTCGCCACCGGCTGGCATGGCCTGATCATGTCGCTGGCGGTCATTATGTTCTCCTTCGGCGGGCTGGAGCTCATCGGCATTACCGCGGCGGAAGCCCACAATCCGGAAAAGAGCATCCCGAAAGCGGTTAACCAGGTGGTATACCGTATCCTGCTGTTTTATATCGGCTCGCTGGTGGTTCTGCTGGCGCTCTATCCGTGGGTGGAAATTAAATCCGACAGCAGCCCGTTCGTGATGATCTTTCATAATCTTGACAGTAACGTGGTGGCTTCAGCGCTAAACTTCGTCATTCTGGTAGCGTCGCTGTCGGTCTATAACAGCGGCGTTTATTCCAATAGCCGGATGCTGTTTGGCCTGTCGGTACAGGGCAATGCGCCGAAGTTTCTCGCCCGCGTCAGCAAGCGCGGCGTGCCGGTTAACTCTCTGCTGCTATCGGGAGTCATTACTTCGCTGGTGGTGCTGCTTAACTACCTGCTGCCGCAAAAAGCTCTCGGTCTGCTGATGGCGCTGGTGGTAGCGACGCTGCTGCTGAACTGGATTATGATCTGTCTGGCGCACCTGAAGTTCCGCGCCGCCCAGCGGCGCAAAGGGCGCGAATCGAAGTTTAAAGCCCTGTTGTCGCCCGCCAGCAACTATATCTGTATCGCCTTTCTTGGGCTGATCCTGGTGCTGATGTGCACGATTGACGGTATGCGCCTGTCGGCGATTCTGCTGCCGGTCTGGATCCTGTTCCTGTTTGTGGCCTTTAAAACCCTGCGCCGTTCGGCGTAGGGCGATCGCCCCGTCGTCCGGCGGGGCATTATCTCTTTTTATTGTGATCTTCTTCGCGCTTAGCGTATTTTGCTCGCGATCTTCTTTTTGTAATCGATTACTTTTGATTTGAGCGTATTTGTAATCGATTACTTTTTGAGGGCGGTCGAAATGGTCACAACAACCGAAGGTCGTGAAACACCCCGCGTAGCCCACCGTTTTCTGGTGCCGCGGCTGTCGTTAATGATGTTTATGCAGTTTTTTATCTGGGGAAGCTGGTCGGTGACGCTGGGGTTGGTGATGACCCGCTATGAGATGTCGCTGCTGATTGGCGATGCCTTCTCCGCCGGGCCGATTGCCTCTATTCTCTCACCGTTTGTGCTGGGGATGCTGGTCGATCGCTTTTTCGCTTCGCAGAAGGTGATGGCGGTAATGCATCTGGCCGGGGCGGTTATTTTGTGGTTTGTTCCGCAGGCGCTGGTGGCGCAAAACGGCGCGCTGCTGATCGGCCTGCTGTTCGGCTATACCCTGTGCTATATGCCGACGCTGGCGCTGACCAACAATATCGCTTTCCACAGCCTGGCGAACGTCGATAAAACCTTCCCGGTGGTGCGCGTCTTCGGCACTATCGGCTGGATCATCGCCGGTATCTTTATCGGCGTCACCGGTATCTCCGATACCACCGGTATTTTTACTCTGGCGGCGCTCTGCTCGGTGGCGCTGGCCGTTTATAGTCTGACGCTGCCGCATACGCCGGCGCCGGCGAAGGGGACGCCGGTACAGTTTCGCGATCTGCTGTGCGCCGACGCTTTCGCGCTGCTAAAAACGCGCCACTTCCTCATTTTCTCCCTCTGCGCGACGCTGATTTCGATTCCGCTCGGGACCTACTATGCCTACACCGCCTCTTATCTGGCGGATGCCGGGGTGGCGGACGTCAGCACCGCGATGTCTTTCGGTCAGATGTCAGAAATCTTCTTTATGCTGGTGATCCCGCTGCTGTTCCGCCGCCTGGGGGTTAAATACATGCTGCTGATCGGCATGGCGGCGTGGTTCGTACGCTACGCCTTCTTTGCCCTTGGCGTCAGCGAAGAGGGGCGGTTCCTGCTCTATCTGGGCATCCTGCTGCACGGCGTCTGCTACGACTTTTTCTTTGTAGTCGGCTTTATTTATACCGATCGCGTGGCCGGTGAGAAGGTCAAAGGCCAGGCGCAGAGCATGATTGTTATGTTCACCTATGGCATCGGTATGCTGCTGGGATCGCAGATCTCCGGCGCGCTGTATAACCATCTGGTCGCCGGCCAGAGCGTGCCGCAAGCGTGGGTGACCTTCTGGTGGATCCCGGCGGTGGCCGCTGCGGTTATCGCGCTGATTTTCCTTTTCTCTTTCCAGTACAACGAGAAAGAGCAGCGTTAATTTTTCAGGAGGTGGTATGAAAACCATTAAAGGACCGGGCATTTTTCTGGCGCAGTTTATCGGCCCGCAGGCGCCGTTTAATACCCTGGAGGGCGTGGCGCAGTGGGCCGCAGGTTTGGGCTATCAGGCATTGCAGATCCCCTGCAATTATCCGGCGATTTTCGACGTTGAACGCGCCGCCGCAAGTCAGAGCTACTGCGATGAGGTGAGCGGCATACTGGCGGAACAGGGCCTGGCGATCAGCGAGCTGTCCACTCATCTTGAGGGACAGCTGGTGGCCGTCCATCCGGCTTATGATAAGGCCTTTGACGCGTTTGCGCCCGCCGCGCTGCGCGGTAACCCGCAGGCGCGCAAGCAGTGGGCGGTCGAGAAAGTGCGCCAGGCGGCGGTGGCCTCGGCGCGTCTGGGGCTGAAGGCGCACGCCACCTTTTCCGGCGCGCTGGCGTGGCCTTATTTTTATCCGTGGCCGCCGCATAATCAGCCGCTTCTCGATGAGGCCTTCGATGAACTGGCCCGGCGCTGGCGACCGCTGCTGGACGTTTTTGACGAGCAGGGCGTGGATGTCTGCTACGAAATCCATCCCGGCGAAGACCTGCATGATGGCGTGACCTTTGAGCGTTTCCTGCAGCGGGTCGATAACCATCCGCGCTGTAATATGCTCTATGACCCCAGCCATCTACATCTTCAGCAGATGGACTACCTGGGTTACATCGATATCTATCATTCGCGGATCAAAGCGTTTCACGTCAAAGATGCCGAATTCCGCCGCAGCGGGCGCAGCGGGGTCTACGGCGGCTATCAGAACTGGCAGCAGCGGGCGGGGCGTTTTCGTTCGCTGGGCGACGGGCAGATCGATTTCAAAACGATTTTCAGCAAGCTCACCGAGTATGATTTTGACGGCTGGGCGGTGCTGGAGTGGGAGTGCTGCCTGAAGGACGCGGAGGTTGGCGCGCGCGAAGGCAGCGAGTTTATCCGCCGCCATATCATCCCGGTCTCCGGGCGGGCGTTTGATGACTTTGCCGCAGGCAAGGAGGGGGAAGAATGATTCAGATCGGCATTATTGGCTCCGGGTTTATCGGGCCGGCGCATCTGGAAGCGCTGCGTCGGGTAGGCGACATCGAGGTGGTGGCGCTGTGCGACGGTTCGCTGGAAGTGGCGCAGCAGAAGGCGCGCCAGCTCAACGTGGCGCACGCCTACGGTAGCGTCGAGGCGCTGCTGGCGCATCCCGGATTGCAAGTGGTGCATAACTGTACGCCGAACCACCTGCATGCGCGGATTAACCGACAGATCCTCTCCGCCGGTCTGCACGTTTTTTCAGAAAAACCGCTCTGCATGACCACCGAGGAGGCCCGCGAGCTGGTGGCGCTGGCGGAAAGCGCCGGAGTGGTTCATGGGGTCAGCTTTGTGTATCGCCAGTTTGCCATGGTGCAGCAGGCGGCGGCGATGATGCGCAACGGCGACGTCGGGAGGCTGTTTGCGGCGCACGGCAGCTATTTGCAGGACTGGATGCTGCTGGAGAGTGACTATAACTGGCGCGTGGATTCGGTGCAGGGCGGGGCCTCGCGGGCGATGGCCGACATTGGTTCCCACTGGTGCGATACGGTGCAGTTTATGACCGGCCGACGCATTGTGGAGGTGATGGCGGATCTGTCTATCGTCTGGCCGACGCGCCAGGTGCCCGTGGCCGGCGACGCGACGTTCAGCCAGCATCGCGATGGTACCGCGTATGAAGCGCGGCCCGTCGATACCGAAGATTTGGGGTCGGTCCTGTTTCGCTTCGACGATGGCAGCAAGGGGAGCTTTATCGTTTCGCAGGTCAGCGCCGGGAGAAAAAACGGCCTGACGGTGGAGATCGGCGGCAGCCGCTGTTCGCTGGCCTGGGATCAGGAGGTGCCGCAGCGGCTGTGGATTGGTCATCGCCAGCGGCCAAACCAACTGCTCAGCGACGATCCGAGCCTGATGCTCGGCGAGGCCGCCGCCAGCGCCCATTTCCCCGGCGGGCATAATGAAGGCTGGCCCGATGCGTTTAAAAATATGATGCTGAGCTTTTATCAGGCGGTGCGCGCCGACCGAATGCCGCCGGCATCGTCGCGGCGTTTCGCTTCGTTCTACGAGGGGGCAGACGTGATGTACATCATTGCGGCGATAGTGAAAAGCCATCAGCAGCAGCGCTGGGTGAAGGTGGAAAGGTAAGCCGAAGGCGCGGTGCGCATTTCGCGCACCCGCTGTGTTATTTCACGCCAAAATAGCCATCAAGATACGTCCCGGCCAGTTCGTTACCGAACAATACGGCATCCTTATTTTCCATTTCGTTGTCCCATTTATCGCTGGCGTTACCGGTGAACGCGTGCTGGGTTTTTGTGCCCTTAGCCACCTGCTGCCTGATAGCGTCGGCGGTGCGACGGGCATCGCTTTCGCTCATTCCCGATTTTTTGTCCTGCTGGCCACGGGCATAGATTTCGGTAAAGGTCGGCAGATTTAAGCGGTAGTTTTCCTGACGGTTAGTGGCGAAGTTACCGCCGACGAAATCGCTGCGGTGTGAGACAAAATAGTAAGCGTGGCGTTCCGGGGAAGATTTTGAGGAGGTACAACCGGAAAGGGCGGTGAGCGAACAGCCGAGCGCGATAAGCGCTATTTTGAGTTTCATTGATATCATCATCCATAATTATTAGAACAGGTACGCCGATCATTCGGCTACAGAACAAAACGGCTAATTATAGATGCACGGTAGCACCTGAAGACCCATCAATCCAAGGGTCTTCAGGCAGCATTTTTTAGATCTGCGCCAGCCCGCCATCAACGTAGATTTCAGCGGCGTTAATAAAGCTCGCGTCGTCTGACGCCAGAAAAGCGACGGTTTTAGCGACCTCCTCGGGCTCGCCAATGCGGCCCAGTGGGACGTCGGCGGCCAGCATATCAAAGAGTCCCTGGCGCTGCTCTTCCGCGACAAGTCCTCCCAGGCCGGGCGTACGGACGGGCCCCGGGCTGACCACATTCACGCGGATACCGCGCGCCTTCAGGTCCAGCGCCCATGAGCGGGCCAGGTTACGCACGGCGGCCTTACTGGCGCTGTACACGCTGAAGTTCGCGGTGCCTTTCACCGCCGCGGTCGAGCCGGTAAGGATGATGGAAGCCCCCTGGGTCAACAGCGGCAAGGACTTCTGGACGGTGAACAGCACGCCGCGCACGTTGGTAGCGAAAATGCGATCGAAGTGCTCTTCCGTTATGGCGCCCAGCGGCATCATATCGCCGCCGCCCGCATTGGCAAAAAGCACATCCAGTCGCCCTGATTCTCTGGCAATGGTCGAAAACACCCTATCGAGGTCGCTTAATATCGAGGCATCGGCGCGGATCCCGCTGGCGGCGGGACCGATTAACGCGACCGCCGCATCAAGCTCTTCCTGACGGCGACCGGTGATATAGACCGTCGCTCCCTGCGAGGCCAGCTCCCGGGCTGATGCCAGGCCGATACCCGAGGTGCCGCCGGTGACTAACGCGATTTTTGCCGAAAGTTTTTTACTCATGGTGCACTTCCTTAACTAAAGTATGAATATGCCAATTGAGTCATCCACTTACCGTGACCACCTGGCGACTGAGTACGGGAGCCACTCTACCGTCAGCCACGGATGCAAAAAACGGAGTAATGTGAAAAACACTCTTCACACTGGTGAATAATCAGCGGCTATTATCAGGAAAAATGAATAATGGATCGGTTTTCAGCCCTTAAAGTTTTTACGCGCGTTGTCGAAGCCAACAGTTTTACCCGGGCCGCAGACTCCCTGAATATGCCCAATGCCACCCTGAGTAAAGCGATTCAACAGCTTGAATCGCATCTTGGCGTGTGCCTGCTGCAGCGCACGACCCGACGCATTACCGTCACGCCGGAAGGGCGTGAATACTATGAAAAAGCGGTGCGGATTCTGAAAGAACTGGATGAGGTGGATGCCTCATTTCGCGCTGCCCGCAATAAACCAAAAGGGCATCTGCGCGTCGCGGTAGGCGGCTCCACCGCTCGCGACGTGCTGATCCCGCTGTTGGCTGATTTTATGGCAACCTATCCGGATATTCGTATCGACCTGGCGGTTGCCGACAGCCCCTCGGACCTTATCAGCGGCAATATCGACTGCGCGATCAGAGGCGGTCCGCTGGACGACTCGACGCTGATCGCGCGCAAAATCGGCGAAGCGACGATCGTGACCTGCGCCACGCCGGGCTATTTCAGGCTTTATGGTGTTCCCGCGTATCCCGATGAGTTGAAGAACGGACATCGGCTGGTCGGCTATTTATCTCCCACCAGCGGAAGAGCCTTCCCGTTCCGCTTTCTGGCTAACGGCATCGCGCAAGAGATCAAAACGGAACATCACCTTGGCGTAAATGAGAGCAACGCGCATATTGCGGCAGCGGAGGCTGGGCTGGGGATTGTTCAGACCTTCTCATATTCGCTGAGAAATGCGCTGGCGAACGGATTACTGGTGGAAATATTGAATAAATGGCGTCCGGCTCCTTATCCCTTTCATGTGGTTTATGCGCAGAATCGCCATGTCACATCCCGGCTGCGCGTATTTATCGACTGGCTGGCGGAGACATTCCCGGCGGCGGTGAAGGGGTCATTGCCCACAAGAACCAAAGAATGATGATAGCCTGCGAATTTTATGTATTGCGTGATGATAAATTAAGTCACAAAAAATATTATGCTCGCTTCGTCTAAGGGAATCAGGTCATCTATGTTTTGATATACAGAATACGATATAGTTAAATTATATGGGGATTCTATTAAAATATTTAATAAGACCTGTTAACGTTATTTTCCTTAAGGTCTGGAAGTATAAATTAGTCTTTTGTTTTCTATATTTATAGTAAATATAATAGCGGCAGGAATTTTTGTTTATAGTATGTTTGATATCCCACCTGTATCTTTTTGAAAATATTTTTTAGCTACTCAAGAGGTAATGTGAATGCCGGAAGATAACCATCAGATTAAATGTATGGCGTGTGGTTTAAACTGCCCTATTGAAGCGGAAGATAAAATGGAGCGATCCCTTTGCGGAGAGAGGAAGTTTTCTGTATGGCCAGATAAAAACTATTTTTTTAAGCGAGCGGTTAATGATTTGGTTTTTCGTGAAATTACCTGTTTTCTGCCTGAAGGAATGGTGCTGGTGGATTTCTCCCTCGACAATATTTTGTATTTTCTGCATGAGGGGTGGGTTGAAAAACTGCAGGAGACCGGGCTGAAAGTTATTTTACTCGCGGATAAGAGCATGCTACCCATGGCTAATTTTTGGATGCTGCGTTCCGGGTTATTATGGTCGGTGGTAGAGGTCAACGATGGCTTAAGCAGCTTAATCAAGAAAATAAAACGCATCATGCTGGGGCGAAATCTTCGCTGCCGGCGCACACCGTCGCTGACGGATCATGAAATGAAGACGCTGCGCCTGCTGGCAGATGGGTACTCCAGTCAGGATATCGCCCGCATCATGGCGTGCGATACCCGCAGCGTCTACCGCTTTCAATACTCTTTATGCAAGAAGTTCGGCGGACTCAACCGCCTGCGCGAGCTGCGCTTCAGGCATAATATCCCCGCTCTGGATTAGCAGCGGTTAGCCCGGCGAACTCATAAAACAGCCCTTTCCTAACTGATGATAGCGGCCTAATGCGACAATGTATTTCCTGTTGCTATTCTTCGCCTCGGGGCCTGTCCAGCTCTCCCCTGGCAACATATAAAATTGCGTTGAACTTTCATCGTCACCATTGCAGCCTTTCTGCAGAATGACTCTAAAATAGGTATTGCCAGTATTTTTAATGGTGCCTGTGGCTTCATTAATTTCATACTGGAATCGCGTCTTACGCGGGCGCACGATGAGAATCGTACTCATCGATACCGAAGGTACTATATCCAGTTTTTTCTGATCCTGACGCCAGGGGAAAACTGTGACGGGCGTCTCCTTAAAGATCACCCGATAATAGCGCTCAACGTCATCTTTAGGCCCACGGTAATAGAGTTTAAAATATTCCTGGCCATTGGCCTGCACGGTGAACTGCAGCGGCGACCAGACCAGGTCTTTATCCTGGCCTGGAACGGGTCTTTCATCTCCGTTGCCCGGATGGGAGATTTTATAAGCCGATATGGTATACAAATTGTTGTTTTTTGTATCATTGACTATTGGCCGGGAGATAAAATCTTTCCTGGCATCCATATCATAAATGATGGAATCAAAGTACACCGCGGAAGCGGGCTGAATACACAGCCCGCATAATCCGATGACAAGGATGTTTTTCATCATCCCCCCCGCTCGACGCCAATCCACGTGGCGGTCACTTTTACATCGCCGGTGGCGCTGACGGTCCCCATCCAGTCATGACCATTGGTGGTGAATTGTGAATGTGGGTCATCCATCGGAAACAGCAGTTTCAGCGTGGTGGTAAAAAAGAAACCATCGTTGACGTTGGCGTTCCAGGCCGTCTGTACCCAAACGGCGTTGGTCATATCGACAGGATCTTCGCCGCAGCTGTTGCGGACTTTTACCGCTTTACCGGTAGAGGATGTCCATTCGAGGTAGGCCGGGACCGGCACTTTTAGCGTCTCGTCCGCTGAGGTAAACAGGCAGAACGGCAAACCATACATGTTGACGGAGTCGCCAATCACCTGGGCGGTAATACTGTCGGCCTGACGCGACGCGGAGGTGGTGACTTTATATTCAAAGGTGATGGGCTCTTCGCTACCAATCTTGCCGGATGCTTGTGGATGCGAACGCCCGTCGCTGGCAACAATGCTGATGCCGTATTCCCGCGGGATGATGTTAATTAATGTTGATGGCGTGAACTGATAATAACCCGATTGTGGGGTGACGGAGTTATCAAAATAGAAGGTAAACAGAGCATCCTTGTTGGTTAAATCCGTTCCTGCCTTGAGGACTTTTTGGAAAAAGGCGTTGGACAGGAATACGTACACGTACTCGCCTGACGGTTTGAAAACCTTGTTATAGGTGCTGACCGTACCAAAATTGGTCCAGCTTGCCCCATCACCGCTGTACTTTACGTCAGACGTAGAAGGAGAAAATCCCAGCATCGCCGTGTCAATCACCATCCGGAAATCAAGTAAGGTGGTGAGAGTTTTAGTCTCCTGAAAATTGTAAGACACCATTTTACAGATGATCCCCGAAGCGCTCCCGACCACACCCATTTGACACAAATCCGAGCCGAGGTTGACGCTTGGCGTGCCATCGCTGGCAATCCACACTTCTGCCAGAGCACCGGTACTGTTTAACTTCAGATGCGAGACCTTTTCGAGGTTGAACGTGTAGTAGCGCCATGTTCCCCCGCTGGGGAGATCTTTACAGCGAACGCCGGAGGCAAAGTCATAATCGGTATTGGTATTCATGTAGCAAAGATTAAGCTGCAAAGAATCGATGGTCCCCACCGGCCGATCGCGAAAATACTCATAGGCTGACTGGCTTAGCGCTCCCGCACCGTAGTAACCGTTTGCTACGGTGTTGCCGGACATCGCGTGATAGAAGCCGTCTTTATCGATGACATCGGGAGAAATATAGCCAGACGCCGGGCAGTTTGCGCCCGTAGACATGCAACGGATCCCAAGAAACGGCTGGTTAATGGGCGAATTCTCGATCCACAGGTCGAAGTAGCGGTTGGCGTAAGCCCAGCCTATGTAGGTTATATATCCCAGACTTCGCTGGTTAGTCGGATATTTTGTCCAGACGTTGGCTCCGGTGAAGCGCGGGTCGAGGGAGCTGGTGGTGATGAAATATTCGTCATCAACATCATTGTCGATAAACATATAGGAGTTGCTGCCGCTTCCGCTGTTACTGGGGGTGAGCGCCATAGCCGGCGCAGCCAGCAGCCAGCCGGCCAGCAGCATGATGCTCTGGGGTTTAATAGACATTCTTAACATCTCCAGTCACTGATGCCGTTTGTTGTTGGATCTCACAAGGGATCTCACCGACCCATACGGCGCCTTTCGCTTCATTCAGATCCAGATCCACTTCGCAAATGCCGCCGAATTTATCCACCAGGGTAATCACTGGATAACGCTTATCGACGTCCATGGCGAACTCACCGAGTTCGTCGGTTCGGGTTTTACCAATGTGGTTATGAATATCGGCGTTGGCGTAGTAACCGCCGCGACGGTCTTTCACCCGGCCAAAGACGGTGACCAGCTGTTTGACTTCCGGATTAATCACGCTGACGTTGCCCGGATAGAGCACGACTTTGCTGCGGCGGTCGGTCACGATGTCGACGCTGTCTTCTGAGTTTTTGTCGTTCATCAGCTCCACCTTATATTCCGCGTAGGGCGGAAGACTGATGAAATTGCTTTTGCCGGTCAGCGGGTAGTTCTGGCCGTTGATCTGCGCCATCATCCGGCCCTTGCCGCTGAAATTGGTATTCACCACCAGGCCTGCGGTTTGGGTACCTTTTCCTGCATAGATATTTTTTTGCGTCCAGGCCACGCTGCCCTGCGAACTCAGGCTGTAGTTTGAACTGTGCTGCGATGAGCGGCTGACGGAGACGGTGCCAGCGTTATATTTGGTGTCATAGCTGACGTAACCATTGGCGGCGTAATCGTCGGAACGATAGCGACTATCGTCATTTTTATTCTGTTTAATCTGTTTCGAAACCGACGCCCCCACCTGGGTAATGGCGCGGTTGTCAAAGCTTTTGCGCAGCGTGGCGTTCGCCAGCATGTTTCCGTTCTGGCTGGACACTCCGGTGCTGAGCCAGGTGGAGAAGGGGATAGAGACATCAATATTGACGTACTTATCGCGCAGATTTTCATGGTTGTTGTACTGATAGTTCTGAATACCGGCGCGTAGCGTGACGGTTGCGTAGCGATTAGCTAACAAGGATTGATCATAATCGACGTTGGTATAGGTGCTCCCGGTATATTTGTTATTGGTGCGGCTGACGCTCAGCGTACCGAGGAACGGCGCAATTTTGCGCAGGTTAGCGTTGGCGCCGACGGTCACATAGTCGTTTTGCTGCATCGGTAGCGCGTTACCGATGGAACTGTACTGGCGCGACCCCCACAGGTTGCCATACCCGTCCGGTAAACTCATGTTGAAGGTGGAGGTACTCTGCCAGCTGCCGTCGGTAGCGAGCAGCCCCTGCTGGTTAAAGCTGAACGCGTTGTTGAAAATCACGTTCGCTTCCGTTTCATTGACACCGTTATTGTCAAAACCGTAGAGCGTGGTTTTCAGATTCACGCCGGAAAGCCAGGGTTGGCTGGTTGCAGCGGCGACCCCGGCAATCCACGTATTCCGTGTGCCATAATTGATGTTGTAGTTGTGGCGATAGTCCATCTTGTTGTATTCGAGGCTGCCCGCGAAGGTTTGCCATGAGAGATCACCGGTGACGCTCGATTTTCGGGCGAACGTTTTATTGATATTTGCCGTCCGGCTGCTGACCACGCGCCCGTTAACGACCACCTGTACGTCAACGTTGTAGATGCCAAACGGCAGGCGCGACGTATCGAGTTCGTAGCTGCCCATCGAGAAGTTTTGAATGCTGAGCAGTTTACCGTCACGATAAACATGCACTTCACCGGCGGCCGGGAGGAACACCGTGACGGGAACCAGAGCAAGCGTGTTGTCCTGCGTTTGGGAACTGCTTTTATTGCCATAGCTGATGCCGTAAATGCGGCTGGAGTTCAGGGCGCTCATGCTGGCGATCGATTGCAGATTCCAGGTATCCACCATCCCCATCGCCAGGCGGCGCCCTTGATAGTCGCGTTCGTACATCGAGCGATACAGTTTGCTCTGCTGGTTGCTGGTACCAATACCGTACAGGGAACCGTTAAAGTTCAGATGGTGCTCGCGCAGCGACCAGGTATTGTCCAGCGTCAGATAGCTGCTGGCGTTATCGGTATTCTCATATTTATTGTAATAGCTCCCCATCGAGTAATTCAGCACGCTCGAGAGATTCTGAGCAGTGGATTCCCCAAGCATGTTGGTACGCGGCAAAATAGCGGCCTGCATGGCTGCCCGGTTAACCGTCAGCTCAAGATAAAAGGAACGCGTATCGAGTGAAAGCGAGGCGTCTTTGTTGATATAAACGCGCTGACCGTCGCCGATGCTTTTGTCCTGCATCTCGTTGAGCAACGATTTTATCTGCGGTGATAATTCGGTTCGCTCCGGCAGATCGCTGAGGGCGATCTGGTTCAGGCGAAACTCATTATCCTTGATGGTAAGGATGGCATCAGCGATTTTTTGCTGGCTGCGTTGGGTACTATTATCGCCTTCATAACGAATAAAAACAGGGACCGACATGCCCTGATATAACGCGTTAGCAAATACCGAAGGAATAATATAGTTACTGACTTTGACTGGCGCTGTAGCATTAGCTGCCCAACCCTGGTTTACCGTAATCAATAACCCAGCGAACAACGTCCCTTTGACATAACCAAGATTATCCATAATATTACTCAGTTTACATTTATATATTGCTCACCGTGCCATATTCCAATTCGCGTTTTTTTGTTGGTGAGATCGGTATGCTTTATTTTTACGCTGATACCAGGCATGACATAATAGCGTTCACGACAGCCTTGCCCCTCATCCTTCGCTTTATCACGACAGGGTCCGTAGGAGATAACGCGGAATGAAGCGTTACCGGTATTGGTTACCGTGTCATTATCTCGACGATAGTCGAATCTTTCTTCGCGCGGCGCGACCACCAGAATGGTACCAATAATGGCAGAGGTCGTTGCCTCACCCTGTTTTTTCTTTTTACTGGCCTCAAACTCGGTCACCGGCTCATCGGTCCAGGATATGCGGTAATAACGCTCCTGATTATCCTGTGGCCCTTTGTAAAAAAAACGAAAGTTCTCTTTCGCATTTCCGGGTAATATCAGACTGGCTGGCGTTGACAATAATTCCGATCTGCTCGCCATCGGGATAACCTTGCCGCCGGCCATCGGCGATGAGATACGCTCCACGTTGACGCTAACGTAACGCGCCGTATCGGTGGTATTAATGATTTCTTTTGCCAGCGTCGAGGCATCCGGCCCCATTATTGAGGTGACGTCTCCGACATTTATTGCATGGGAGGAGGGCGTCACGGTGAATAAGAAGAGAGAGAGTAATAATGGATTCAGTTTCATGGCGCATCCTTATAAGGAGGCCAAAGCCTCCTTGTCATACCGGACAGGTGTTGGCTACACCTGATTAGATAGTCCATTCCGCGTTGAACTGAACGCGAACGTCGCCGCTCCAGTAACCGTCGGTTAAATCTTTGAACTCAGCGGCGGTGCTGCCGTCAGAAGTCGCGGAGTCGATAGTGAAATCGAAGTTACCCTGGGTGCTGACGCGATCGGCGCCTGCGAAGGCGGTGGCGACTGCCAGCGCATCCAGACCTGCGGAGATGTTGTTGCCCGCATCAATCATCGTTACCGGCGTGGTTTTGTTCAGTGCGTTGCCGTTCCAGCTCACACCAACGGCCAGAGTAGAGGCGTCAGTGGTACGGCTCAGGGTGTTGCTGACGATTTGAGAGGTCAGCGTGAAGTCAGTCGCGCCAGACTGGCCCTGGATGGTGATGTCAAAAGCGCCTTTCTGAGCGTTAAACGCTTTAATCCCTTCAGCGTACTGGAAGTTCAGGGATTTCAGCGGAGTGACAACCAGCGCGCTGGTGGTGTCTTTAGTTGCGCTAGCATCCCAGCTGGCAGTGGCGGAAGTCGTCACGTTAGCCATTGCATTGGTAGAGATAAGAGCCGCAGCCACAACACCCGCTAATACGATTTTTTTCATTTTAAATTTCCTGAGAATAATTAAGTTAGTTCCATTTATGGAGTTATTGCTGTAAATACTGATAATTAGTTTATCCAGATAGAATAATGTTTAACTTCCCTCTGCCTCCCATCTTATTCTGCAAGCTGAGCTTAATTGCGTAGATCCTTTTTTCTGCCATCTGCAATTCTTTTGCTATCTCTTTAACCGACTTCTCTGCGAGTAAAAGGTCGAGTACCAATACCTCTTGATCGCTGAGTTTTTGACGGTAGCCTCGAGCATCTCTTTGACCGAGAAACGAAAGCTGTATTTTCTTTTCAATCTCATCTCGGGTATCGCTGGTATTAATAATCGAAATTATCTGCTGACAGCGGTGTTTCCAGTACAGCGCCAGCGGTTGCGCTAATCTGTCGGCAATCAAAACTACCCGCAGCCCTGTCTTGATCAGATATTCAATCCATTTATCATTGGTGAATAATCTGATGTTGTAGCGAGAAAAATCAACAAAAATAAAGCCAGAATTAGAGAAGTTGTAATGCTTGTTAATTAAAAAACAATGCACACCATTTTTTAAATAGATATTTTTATCAGGCCATACGCAATAGTGAGTTTCAATGCAATTAATCGATTTTATCGTAGGTCGTGGATAGATTTCGCACTGATACTGACAGCTTATGCAGTATACCTTCTCATATTTCTGAGGAAGCATATGTCGATTTATTTCCCTATATTGTCTTACCCTATCGTTCAATGATGTGGCTATATTATGGCTAGTTAATAATTGTGACAACTTTAATTTCTGGAGAGTTATACAGATGAAAAATGTGTAAATTCTTAAGTCCAGAAAATGTCTGGATTTATACTAACCCACTCTAATAAATAAGAAAAATCTTAAGGTGCAGTATTTTATGTCGATCGCTCTTTAAGAATTATCCATTGCGACCAGGAATTTTCTCGCTGAATGGGCGAGGATTGGTTAAAAAAAAACAGCACAAAAGGTCAAAAAAAATGCTATCTCATCGCTGTTTGTTAATTTTGTGTTTTTATTTTGTTTTATTTTGTGGGGTTTGTTCTGTAATGGCCTAATTTTTGTAAGGGAAAGTTGCGATATTTTGGATTATGGGGGAAAGGATTGTCTGGCGAAATATGATCTGGCGTACAAAACCGGGCGTTTTTAAGCGCTAAAACACGTCGCAGTTTGCAGGGAAGTAAATCAGAAGGATGTGCTAAATCTTCACCGGAAGAAGCGGGCAATGCTTCTCGGTGAAATGGGGCGCTTCAGCCTGAACTGGCTTTGTCTGGAAGCCGCCGTAGCGCCACCGGGACGATGGCAGCGTGGATTTTGACTTGCAGACAAATGAGCTAACTCTTTCGCGGTGTCCGGCGAGCTTACGCCCCTTTCAGCAGAGGAAGCAGGTGATTCTCGGTAAGAGGAGCAAGCTTAATATGCCGAGCCTGACCCGGCGTATACCAGATAACTTCTTCTATTTCGGCCGTCGGCGTAAAGTTCGCTCTGTTGGTGGCTATCTGAAAGATATCCGCAGAGACCGTATGGCCCGGCTCGTTTGCCGCCGTATCGGTGAAACGGCCGACCGGAACCAGTTCTTCAGGTGAAACGCTAAAGTTGAGCTCCTCTTCGAGCTCGCGGATCAGCGCCGCTTCCGGGGTTTCCCCGATTTCAGGCTTTCCACCGGGCTGCATAAAGTACTCAGTCCCTCGTTTGCGTACTAAAAGACAGCGTCCTTGACCGTCGACGATCGTTGCCGCCGCGATGTGAATATTTTTTATGGTGTTCAAGAGATACCCCAGTTATATACCGATAGTGTTCAACGACCCGCATTCGTTTCGCCTCTGGCGAAACAACGCCTGGGCCATCATGATAACGGCCTTAGCGTGCTAATCAATCCCGTCAATTCTCGCAAAACCTGCTGACGGCGCGGGCGGCGCTCATTTATGATAGCCTGCGGAAAATAACGTCTATGCGGGAAGTGCAGCCTCTATGTCAATTCAGAAAATCGCTCGCCTGGCGGGCGTCTCGGTGGCGACGGTATCGCGGGTATTGAATAACAGCGATACCGTTAAAGCGAAGAATCGCGAACGTGTGCTGCAGGCGATCAAAGAGAGTAACTACCAGCCTAATCTGCTGGCCCGCCAGCTGCGAACGGCCCGCAGCAATATGATTCTGGTGATGGTCTCTAATATCGCTAACCCCTTTTGCGCCGAGGTGGTCAAGGGTATTGAAGAAGAGGCGGAAAAGAACGGCTACCGGATCCTGCTGTGTAATTCCGGCTCGGATTTGGCCCGTTCTACTTCTGGCCTGCAGCTGCTCTCCGGCAAAATGGTCGACGGCATCATCACCATGAACGCGCTCTCCAGCCTGCCGGAACTGACCACCATGATCGGCGACGCACCTTGGGTGCAGTGCGCGGAATATGCCGATAACGGCAGCATCTCCTGCGTGGGCATCAACGATGTCGACGCGGCGCAGGGCGCCGTTTCCCGGCTGGTTGACGGCGGGCGAAAACGCATTGCCTTAATCAACCACGATCTCAGCTATCGCTACTCGCGCCTGCGCGAGCGCGGCTACAAAAGCGTGCTGCACGTTCGCGAACTGGCGTATCAACAGGTCACCTACGCCAGCGACCTGAGCGCCGCCGCCGGTACCCGGGCGATGGAAACGCTGCTGGCGCAGAAAGAGAAACCGGATGCGGTATTTGCGGTCTCAGATTCGCTGGCGGCGGGCGCGCTGCGGGCTATCGCTCAGGCCGGATTGCGGGTGCCGGAAGATATTGCGGTAATCGGTTTTGATGGTACCGAACTGGCCGAAGTGGTATCGCCGCAGTTGACCACCGTGGAACAGCCTTCGCGCGAGATTGGCCGTACCGCCGTGACGCTACTGATGAAGAGAATCGATAATCCCGACGCTGCGGTCGAGCGGGTGATGATGGACTGGCGCGTGATCCCCCGCGCCAGCACCTGAGTTTTACCCGGATACCGCGCCCGCCAGCGAACGAATATCGTTGCCGGTGGGGGACTGGTGAATCCGCAGGCCGAACTCATCAACCACGGCAAAAACGTGGTCGAAAATATCCGCCTGAATGCTCTCATACTCCGCCCACACCACGGTGTTGGTGAAACAGTAAATCTCAATCGGCAGGCCGCTGGCGTCCGGAGCCAGCTGGCGCACCATCAGCGTCATGTCCTTACGGATGCGCGAATGGTTGCGTAAATACTCCTGCAAATAAGCGCGGAAGGTGCCGATATTGGTCATTTTGCGCTGGTTTAGCACCGACTGGTCGGTGGCGTTCTGCTGGTTCCACAGGCTAATTTCCTGATGACGCGAATCCATATACGGCTTCAGCAGCCGGGCCTGAATTAAGCGCTGCTGCTCCTGTTCATCGAGAAAATGAATGCTGGTGGTATCGATATTCAGGCTGCGCTTAATCCGGCGACCGCCGGATGCCGACATACCGCTCCAGTTTTTAAACGAGTCGGAAACCAGCGACCAGGTGGGAATAGTGGTGATGGTATTGTCCCAGTTGCGCACCTTCACCGTGGTCAGGCCGATGTCGATCACCGCGCCGTCGGCGCCATATTTCGGCATCTCCAGCCAGTCGCCGAGCTTGAGCATATCGTTGGCAGAGAGCTGAATACCTGCCACCAGGCCGAGAATCGGGTCTTTGAACACCAGCATCAGTACCGCGGCCATCGCGCCGAGGCCGCTAATCAGAATCGCCGGCGACTGGCCAATCAGTAAGGAGATAACCAGAATGCCGACAATAATCGCGCAGACCAGCTTAATTCCCTGAAATATCCCTTTAAGCGGCAGCTGAGAAGCGGTGGCGAATTTCTGCGATAAATTGAACACTACGTCCAGCAGCGAAAAGAAGGACAGCATCGCGTAGATCATCACCCACAGCTGCGCGCAGGTAGTGAGTATTTCCGCCGCCTCGCTGCCTTTTTGTAGCCATAGCACCGCCTGCACGTTGACGATAATCCCCTGCAGGGTGAAGGCCAGACGATGAAATAATTTGTTCTGGGTAATAATTTGCAACCATAGGTGGCTGCTGGCCTGCGCCCGCTTTTCGAAGGTGCGCAGCACCACTTTGTGCAGAATAAGGTGAACGACAATCGCCGTCAGAAAAATAATGCCGAAGATAATAATGAGTGAGGTGGTGGGGGTAATTTTGATGCCTAATGCGGCGATGTGCGATATGAATTCCTGCATAACGTCTCCTTTACATCCAGCGGTTATGATGACCGCTGGATGTCTATTATGCAAATCGCAGGTTACGCCGATGTGAATTATGGCGTCGCTACCGCCGGACGGACGTTAAGGTGTCGGCGTAGCCACAGCGCGATGGCGCCCAGTACCAGCATCATCACCACTTCCACCGCCAGGAAATCGATCAGCGCCCGGGGATAGTCGCCGCCGCTGCGCTGGGCGAGAGTTAAGAATAGCGACCCGAGAATTGCCGGGCCCAGGCCCAGCGTCGCCTGCTGCAGGGTGCTGAGAATTGCGCTCCCGGCCCCGGCGTCAGAAGCGCTGATGTCGCGCATCCCGATGCGATAAAAGCTATTCACGATCAGCGCCTGCCCGTAGCCGATAAGCGCCGTGGAGGGGACCAGCGCCAGGGTGCTGGTGTGGGTAGCGAGGCGATAAAAGGTCGCGCACAGCAGCAGCAGGCCGACAATCTGCACCGACAGGCCAGTCAGCAAAATGCGTCCCATGCTGTAGCGGGCAATCAGCTTCGGCGCGTACAGCGCGGAGATGAAGTAGGCCACGCCGAGCGCGATAAAGCTATTCCCGGACTGCCACGGCGCCATTCCCAGACCGGCCTGCATGGTCAACGCCATACAGAACATAAATCCGGACCAGGCGCTGAAAAAGAGCAGGGCGATGGCCATGCCAAAGCGAATGCTGGTGAGCTTCAGCAGGCGAGGTGGCAATAGCGGCTGCTCGCCGCGCTGCTGTTTGCTCAGCGCGCTGGCCCGCATCCAGACCAGCAGCGGCAGCACCGCAGCTAACATCAGCTGCAGCGTCCACGGCCAGTGCAGCTCCGGCCCCAGCGCCATCGGAAACAGCAGGCAGCAGAGGATCAGCGCAAGGCTGAAGGTGCCCTGCCAGTCGATGCGCGAATGCGCTTCGCGCCGGGTCTCCGGGACGTATCGCGGGCTAAAGGCCAGCACCAGCAGGCAGATCGGCACATTAATAAAGAAGGCATTCCGCCAGCCTAAACCGGCGATATCCGCCGAGACCAGCCAGCCGCCGCCCATCTGACCGACGATAAAGGCGATACCGCCAATGCCGCCGTACAGGCTGATGGCCCGGGCGTGGGCGTTGCCTTTGAGGGTGATATGCAGCGTGGCGAGGATCTGCGGCACGATTAGCGCCGCGCCGGCGCCCTGGACCGTGCGCGCCGCCAGCAGCGTGGTGATAGAGTTTGCCATTCCGCACAGCAGGGAGGCGACGCCAAAAATCGCCACGCCCCACATAAACAGACGGCGGCGGCCATAGTTATCGCCAAGTTTGCTGCCCATCGCCAGGCAGACGGCAAAGGCGACGCCGTACAGCGCGACAATCAGCTCCAGCTGGGTGGCGCTGGCGTTCAGCGATTGGGTGATGGAGTCCAGCGCGACGTTGGCGATCGAGGTGTCGATCAGCGGCAGCATCTGACCGGTCAACAGAAGGAATAAACCGGCGCGGCCGGGTGAAACAGCAGACGAATTCATCGGATCTCTCCATTGCGTCATTCAGCGGATGGCCGTAGCATCACCGATAAATTAAACGGGTACCAGTTCCTGCTTATACTGGTATTGGCACTACCATGCTGGAGGTTTTATGACGACCATGCCGCAACGTGAATCGACGATCGCCGCGCCCGATGATGCCCGTAAACAGCTGGGGGCATTTCTGCGCGCCCGGCGTGAGAGCCTCGATCCGCAGCGCCTGGGGTTGCCGCGCGTTGGCCGTCGACGCACGCCGGGTCTGCGGCGGGAAGAGGTGGCGATGCTGGCGGAGGTCGGCGTCACCTGGTACACCTGGCTGGAGCAGGGGCGGGACGTTAATCCGTCCGAGTCCGTGCTGGTGTCGGTGGCGAACGCGCTGCAGTGCAGCCCGCTGGAGACCCGGCACCTGTTTGTCCTGGCCGGACTGACGCCGCCGGAAGCCGCGCAGGTCACGGTATGCGAAGGCATCAGCCCCGGCACCCGGCGGATGCTTGATAGCCTGATGCCGCAGCCCGCCAGTATTCAGAAGCCGAGCTTCGATATTGTGGCCTGGAACGACAGCTTCTGCCGCCTGATGGGTATCGATTTCGCCACCATTCCGGAAGAGGATCGCAACTGTATTTATCTGTATCTGACCAATGAAACCTGGCGCAGCCGTATTGAAAATCGCGATGTGCTGGCGACGTTTGTCTCCTATTTTCGCGCGGCGATGGCGGAGCACCGCGGCGATCCGCTGTGGGAGTATAAGCTGGCGCGCTTTTTTGCCGCGTCGGCGGAGTTTGAGTCCCTCTGGCATCAGCGCTATGAGGTGCGCGGGGTGGAAAATCAGGTGAAGAACTTTAACCATCCGCAGCTCGGACGCTTCAGCCTGCAGCAGATGTACTGGTACTCGGCCCCGCGCAACGGCTCGCGCCTGCTGGTCTATTTGCCGATGGATGAAATGGGCGAACGGGCCCTGGCGTGGCTGGATAAACACTAATGACAAGGAATCAGATTGCTGACAAAGTGCAATCTTCAGGAACTGCCCGGCGGCGCGATGCTTGCGCAGGCCTACAGAGCATTGCATAGCAGGTTGATATTGCGGTTTTTCGTAGGCCCGGCAAGGCGCCGCCCGGCAGAAGTGCGAGCACAATAGCCAAAAAAAGGTTTGTCATCAGTCTCAAGGAATGCCCATGAATATTACCCGTAAAGAGCAGCGCATTATTCAGCGCGCGCTAAAGGCGTGGCAGGCCAGCGGCGATTTAGCCCCTGAGGATAGCCAGCGGCTGGCGCAAACGCTGCGCGTCTCTCCCTTCGACTGGCAGCGGCTGAGCCGCTATGCGTTCTGGACCGCGCTGGCCTGCGTGCTGGTCGCGCTGGGCAGCCTGTTTGCCGACAGCGCCCTGATTGAGCTTCTGCTGAGCCTGTTCAGCCGCTCGGCGCTGACGCGAATCATCCTGCCCGCGCTGCTGGCGGTAGCCTGCTACGCCTGGGGTTTTCGCCGCCAGCGGCGGGAAACGCAGTGGCACTACAGCACTGAGGCGATCCTCTTTCTGGGGGTTATTTTTACCGCCGTGGCGCTGTGGCAGCTTGGCGAACGTCTGGATACCGGCAGCGGTCATATCGCGCCGCTGTTCCTGGCCGGATGCCTGATTTACGGCGCGATTGGCTTTTTTGCCCGCTCCGGGCTGGTGTGGCTCTTTTTTCTGCTGTCGCTGGGCAACTGGTTCGGTGCAGAAACCGGCTACGTTTCGGGCTGGGGCGCCTACTGGCTGGGCATGAACTACCCGATCCGCTTCGTGCTGTTCGGCGGCGCGCTGCTTGCGCTCTGCTACGGCGCGCAACACGCTTTGCGCCAGCGCCAGCTGTTTACCGTCAGTAAAGCGATGGGGCTGATCTATCTGTTTATCGCCCTGTGGATCCTGTCGATTTTTGGCAACTATGACCTGGATAGCTGGTCCAGCATAGCGCAAAGGCAGCTGCTGCCGTGGGGGCTGCTGTTCGCCGTGGCGGCGGGGATCTGTATCTATATCAGCCTGAAAACCGACGACGGCATGCTGCGCGGCTTCGGTCTGACGTTCCTGGCGATCAACCTCTATACCCGTTTCTTCGAGTTCTTCTGGGATGGCATGCACAAAGTCGCATTTTTCCTGATCCTCGCAGTCTCGCTGGCGGTAATTGGCCGCTATGCGGAGCGCATCTGGCATGCGGGAAGGGTAACCCATGAATAATTAAGCTTTTTTAAGAAGTGTGGCAGGGGGCAGCGACGTCTTACGCGAATTGTCGTATAAGCGAATTTTACGCTTTTGACAGGGGCGCAAGATGAATAAGGAGTCGATTTTTCGCCAGCTAGAACAACGGATCGTCGGGCGACCGCTGACCGCGGAAGCGCTTGGCGAGTTTAATGCGATGGCGATTGCCGATAGCCTGAAGCAAAAACGCAGTATCATCAGCCATCATCTGAATAATCTCCATCGCGAGCAGCGGGTGGTCAAAGTAAATGGTCGCCCGGTGCTGTTTTTACCCATTGCCGCGCTGCGCGACCACCACCGCCTCGCGGTTCGACACGGCGAATACGCTTCCCTTCAGGCCCTGTGCGCTGAGCGCCAGGATAGTCTGGCGCAGCTGATAGGCGCTCAGGGCAGCCTGCAGGAAGCTTTGCGGCAGTGCAAGGCCGCCATCAGCTACCCCGGCGCAGGTCTACCGCTTCTGCTGCGCGGTCCCACCGGCACGGGGAAAAGTTTCCTTGCGCGCCAGCTCTGGCGTTATGCGATGGAACAGGGCGTTTTGCCTGCTGATGCGCCTTTTACCGTGTTTAACTGCGCTGAGTACGCGAATAATCCAGAGCTGCTGACCTCGAAATTATTCGGGCACGCGAAGGGCGCCTTTACCGGTGCGGATAAATCAGTCCCCGGTCTTATCGAGACCAGCAACGGCGGGGTACTGTTTATTGATGAGGTTCATCGTCTGCCCCCCGAAGGACAGGAGAAGCTGTTCCATTTTATGGATAACGGTAGCTGGCGGCGGCTGGGGGAGAGCAGCGAGGAGCGCAGCGCCACGGTACGGCTGATTTTTGCTTCAACGGAGGATCTGGAAAAGCACTTCCTGGCGACTTTTATTCGTCGTATTCCGGTGATCGTCAAAATCCTGCCGATCGCCGAGCGTGGACAGTATGAAAGACTGGCGTTTATCCATCACTTTTTTCGCCGTGAAGCGCAGCGATTACATCACGATCTGGCGCTGGACGGCGAAATCATCAGCCAGCTGATGCGCGAAACGCTCGAGGGTAACGTCGGCGGACTAGAGAATTTGATCCGCAATATTTGCGCCAGCGCCTGGACATTTGGCGAGCGGGATAGCGATCTTTTACAGATAAAAGCGGGTTTACTGCCCGACCGGTTGCTGGCGGATGCGCCTTTTTCTCTTCAGCAAAATAGCGAACGGGTCATGATTTACCGCGATGGCGACGCGCAGCCTTTATTTTCCGGTCGCCATCATGAGTATCAACGGCTAACGGAAAATATTTGCAGCCTGTGCGAGGAACTCGGGAAGGACAATATCAGCGCAAGGACCTTTGAAAAGCTCATTTATCAAAACGTGACGCTCTATCTCGATGCGTTGATGAATCAGGAGAGCGCGGTCTCTCTTCAGGACAAGCGGCTGCGCTTTATTGAGGATGTGGGCAAGGCGATCGCCGCCAATTACGATCTCCAGCTGAATGCCGAATTCGCCTATCTTACTGGCCGCTACCTGACCAGCCTGCCTCTTGCTCCGCGCAGCGTTGCCGAGCCCGCGCGTCTGGTGATGCAGCGCTGGCTGGAGTCCTCAGCGGGGCTGGCGCAGCGTATCGCGGGGAAACTACTGGATGTCGTCAATAACAAATACGATCTGCTCATCGATACGCTTGACCGCCTGGCGGTTGCCGCTATCGTCAGCAATGCGATTGATGCGACCAGCGGCGGAAAAGTGAAAGCGGTGATTATCGCCCACGGCTATTCGACCGCCAGCAGCATTGCGGGGGTCGCCAATCGCCTGATTGGCGAGAAGATCTACCAGGCGATGGACATGCCGATGGAGGTGGCGTTCAGCGACGTCAGCCGCGCCGTGGTTGATTATCTCCAGCATACCGATACCCGAGCCGGAGTCATGGTGCTTATCGATATGGGCTATACCAAAGAGATTGCCGATGCGCTTTTGTCGGTGATTAACGGCCCGCTGGTGGTGGTGGATAACGTCACGACGCGCATGGCGCTGAACGTCGCCAGCGAGATCGCGCTGGGGAAAAATATCGAACATATTGCCGAAGAGATCGTGCCGCTCAATCAGTCGCGCTGGGATGTCTTCTGGCCGACAGAAAAAAAAGAGCGTGCTCTGCTGGTGACCTGCATTACCGGAATCGGTACTGCGTTTAAATTTAAAAATCTGATGGAGAAGAGCCTGCTCAGCGACTTTGATATTAACATTATCGCCTGCGAGTATACGCGCTTAAAAAATAGCCGCACGGCGATATCGTTGCTCCACCAGTATGAAGTGATTGCGGTTGTGGGTACGCACGACCCACAGCTGGCGGGGGTGCCATGGGTAGGTATTGAAGAGCTGCTGGGCGAGCAGGGGCATCGGCATCTCAGTCAGCTCTTAAGCGGCTATCTCAATGAGAAGCAAATTGCGCTGATTAATAAAAATATGGTTCGTGAGTTTTCGCTGCATAACGTCGTCAACTCCTTGACGATACTGAATGCCGGAAAAACGATGAGCCATATTGAGACTATTATTGCAGAGTGGCAAAACACGCTTGGCTTTAATTTTAATAATAATTTAATTATTAGCCTGTATGTGCATCTCAGCTGCATGATTGAGCGTCTGGTAATGCGTAATGAAATTACCCATTATAAAAATCTTGAGCAATTTTCTCGCCAGCACGGAGAATTTATTGCTATGGTGAACCACTCGTTTCAGCGCCTGAAAATACTCTATAACGTGACGCTGCCGGTAGCGGAAATTGGTTATATTCACGATATTTTTGAATTACGCGTTGACGATTTTCGCTGGTAATCCTCAGCGCAGCCCCGGAGCAGGTCGCCGGGGCTGGCAGAGGGTTAGCGAATTAATATTCGACTTTCCACATATAGCGGCGGGTGGTCAGAGGATGGTTGCGGGCGGTGGCCAGCGCCAGGTTGTACACATCAAGAACGCAGTTGTGCAGCAGGCCGCAGAAATATTCGCGCACGCTGGCGTGAAGCGCATCAATTCCCACTTTTTCCACGTCAATAATCTGCAGTTTTCCCTGATAGCGTTCGATAAAGCGGATCGCGCGATCGTCCAGCGGACGGGTGCGGCCGCTGCTTTTTAATAAAATGAACGGCGTTCCCGGTTCGGTAATCTCAAAGGGGCCGTGGAAATACTCGCCGCTATGGATGCTGGCGGAGTTAATCCACTGCATCTCCAACAGAATACAGATGGATTCCTGATGCGCGGCACCGAACGAAGGACCGCTGCCCATCATATAAATGAC
Organism: Klebsiella sp. GW_Kp181; assembly: GCF_040062315.1. NCBI lineage: Bacteria > Pseudomonadati > Pseudomonadota > Gammaproteobacteria > Enterobacterales > Enterobacteriaceae > Klebsiella > Klebsiella sp. GW_Kp181. The sequence continues at coordinate 37,532 of NZ_JBEAFR010000057.1, read as the reverse complement.
CTTTTCACTTTTCCAGGCTTCGGCAAAATGCTGCGCATCCGCTTGCACCTGCTGCTGAGCGCCGCGCACCACGGATTCAAAACTGGCAAAGGCGCTGACCATCTCAGCGTAATGGTCGTATCCTTCTGTTTGCGCCAGGATCTCCAGCGCCAGCCACAGGCTGTACGCCGCTTTTTGCTGTGTCGGATCGACAGTTTCGGGATAGCGAGCCCAGCAGTATTCGATAGTGTAATCGCTGTGTTCGCACAGCGGCGTGCCGGGGGTATATACCAGTCCAATCGTAGCCGCGCCTTTTTGACGCGCGATGCGGGCGGCTTCGACCGTTTCAGCGGTGTTGCCCTGCTGAGAGGCAAGGATCACCACGCTATTTTCCCCTAATGCTTGCGGCGTCGCGTGGACAAATTCATTACTGGTCACATAGCCGACGGCCAGCTTTTTCGCTTCACAATCGAGAAAATATTTCCCCGGCCAGAAGCCGGTCAACGAACCCCCGCAGCCAACAAACCACACGCGTTCAATACGTTGCCTGGTTAAAATATCGCGAATAATATGGTGGGCGTTTTTCTGAGCTATAGACATATTGGTCTCCTTGAGATGTAAAGGGTCCTCCGCTGCATGGCGGATAACTTTTACAGGGCATTATTTAATTAAGTTTTTTACTTTTCATTTTCTGGTGGAACTGCGGATCCTTAGGTATTGCGGGATCGACACCCTTCACTGGCGGTAGTCTGGCGCAAACCATTTGCAATGGAATAATATATTCAAAGATTGCAAAGTCTGGATCGTTAATAAACGTAAAGGGCATGTTCTTACCGTTATTGTCAACATGCGGGCCAATGCGATAAATATGCGGCGTCCAACCAGACAGTATTTCCGCCAGACGATCCTGGCGCTCATCGGGATGCGGATCGAGCATAATCAGGGTTGAACGCTCATCGAAGGCGTTATAGATCCCGTGGATGAATTCCTCAAATTCATAGCCGGCCACCGGGCAGCGCAGCGTTTCAAGCATCTTTAGCGCGCCTTCCTGAACGGTGCCAAACAGTTCTGCCGGGCCGGTCAGGCGAATATCTGCGCTGTCGATAAGCGGCCGGGCGTGATTGAGAACCCACGCCTGCGAGGCCTCAATGAGCGTCGGCAAATGATTGAACGTCCTCTCCATGCGGACGAGTAGCGCCTTGCGCTCCTCATCGCTCAGGCGCTGCTGGCGGCTGGCGACGGCAAGCGCAAGCAGTATCAGGTTGAGTATGGTGCAGTGATAACCTTTGGTTTTGGCGCCGGCGCGCTCTTCTCCACAGGGGACCGTCAGGATCAAATCTGCCGCCTGGTCGATGGCAGCTGGCGCTTCCCCGGCCATGGAAGCGGTAAGGTGCCCGGCTGCCCGGGCGCGCTCCATTGCGGCGAGAGTGGAGAGGCTGCCGCCTCCCTGAGAAATGCCGATGACCAGCGCTTTGCCGCTGAGGGAAAGTGCCATCTCGTCCAGCAGGAAGGGCCAGTATACATCGACCGGGATGCCGCACCACTGCTGCATAAACGACCGCGCGGTCAGCGCGCCGTGGTAAGACGTACCGGAACCGGTCAGGATGATTCGAGAGATCCCGCGATCCGCCAGCGCTTTCGCCGCTTGCCAGAGATCTTCCCGCGTCTGCGTTAGCATAGCGAGCAGGCGAGCGGGGGTTTCATTCATATAGTCTTCTACGTGCATGGGTAATATTCCTCTTCTTAAAGCAGGCCTAACGCGCTGGCCGCCATGCCAAACGCGATGGTGCCTAACAGGATCCAGTTGATGTTGACTCCCTTACGGATCAGCTTGTACATCCCAAGGGTGAAAAGCAGAGGCAGCAGCGAAGGAAGTATTTTGTCGATAAACTCCTGTGCCTTCATGGTCGTCTGCCCGGCAGTGAAGCTGAGCGGGGTGGTGATATCTATCATACTGGCGGTCATCGCGCCGACGACCATCAGGCCAACGATTGACGCGATATAGGTGACCCGATCCATGAGTCCGCTTTGGTAAATCCGCATCAGCCAGGTGGTGCCAGCCCGATAGCCGAGCTTCAGCCCATACCAGCGGCACAACAGATGCGGTAGGTTATAAACTAACAACGCCATTATCGGTCCCAGGAGGCTGCCCTGCTGGGCGAAATAAATTCCCATCCCGGCGGCAATCACCTTCAATGACCCCCAGAATATGGAATCACCGATACCCGCCAGCGGCCCCATCAGGCTGGTTTTAATCGCGTTTATCGATTCTTCATTAAATTCGGGATTGCGCTGATTCTCCTCTTCCATAGCGATCGACAAGCCGAAGATAAAGGTGGAGAGGTGCGGCGTGGTGTTAAACAGCACCAGATGGCGCTGCAGGGCGCGCCCCAGTTCCGTCGGGTCCTGATAGATGCGCTTCAGGGCGGGCGACATTGCGAAGGCGTAGCCCATATGCTGCTGGCGCTCGTAGTTCCACGAGCCCTGCAGCGTAAAGGAGCGCCAGAACACGCTGCGTAAATCCCGAGCGGTGACCCGGCTTGCGTCATCGCTTTGCGGCTGGGCGGTGCCTGACAGGGTCTGCGTCATTTCACTCATGATTAGCTCTCCTGCTGCTTAAGATTAAGAAACTGGCTGATGATAAAAGCCAACACCACGGCGAATAGCGCGATGGCGATGATATCCAGTTTGGTATATGCCGCTATCAAAAATCCCAGACCGAGGTATGGCATAAGTTTGCTGCTGAGCATCATGCTGATCAGCAGGGCGAAGCCGAGCGCCGGCAGGATCTTACTGGCGACGATCAATCCGTTGGTGATCACCGGCGGAATCGCCTCAAGGAACCAGCTAACCGCCGAAGAGCCGAGCAGGATGGCGAAAAAAACCGGCAGAAATCCGTTTAAAAAATAGAGCAGCGTCGGACCGCCGAGGTGCATCAGGCCGACCATCCGGGTATTACCTTGCGCCGCATAGCGGTCCGCCAGATGACCGAAGCGGGCGTTCACCACGCGTACCAGAATGCCCAGCGTTTGCGCCAGCATTGAGACGGGGATGGCGATGGTGAGTGCAGCCTCCGGACCGCGGCCGGACATGATCGAAAACGCGGTCGCCAGTACGGAGCCGGTCACGATATCGGGTGGGTGCGCGGCGCCGATGGCGACGTTGCCGAGAAAAATAAGCTCCAGCGTAGCGCCAATCAGAATCCCCTCATGCAGATTGCCGCAGACCAGACCGGTGAGGGCGCACATCACCAGCGGCCGGTCGATCATCGATACCCCAAGCAGGCGGCCATCGAGGATCCCCAGGGCGGCAATCAGTCCGAGTAACGTTGCGGTGAGCAACATAGTGACCTCCGAAGTTAAAGTTGTTCGTTGAGGAGCTCGGCCGAGTGGGCGGGTACCTGACGCATCTCCAGCCGAATGCCTTTCTCTTTCAGCGCTCTGCTATCGGCGATTTCCTCTTCGGTCAGATAGATGGCCTTGCCGAATTGTCTTGCGCCCTCCTTCTGCGGCAGACCGCCGTAGTTAATGGCGTTAATTCCCGGGACTTTTTCTACCAGCGCGAGGGTTTCAGCAGTATTGCCAAGGACCACCATGACTTTTTTATGATCCAACTTGCCGCCGTTAAGCTTTTCCGCCGCCTGTTCAACGGTGGCGATGTCCAGCGTGACGCCCGCCGGCTTGGCCAGGTTAAGCGACATCGTAATGAAGGCATCCGCCGCGGCTTTGGCGTTAGCGACGATGATATGGTCGATATCCAGCGCTCGGGTCCAGGCAAAAACCACCTGGCCGTGCAGCAGCCGATAATCAATGCGCACGAGTTTAATCATGAGATTCTCCCTGTGGGTCAGAGGATGGTTGTGTTAGTAGGGGGTTGATGAAAACAATGGATTCACGCGCCGCGCTGGTGGCGTAGACAATCGCGGCCTCGGTAGTGGCTTCTTCGCACAGCAGAAACTCCAGCAGCAGAGTCAGATTGATGCCGGCGACCACGAAAACGTTACGATGACGCATCAAGACGCTCACGGCGCTATTGTTGATACTGCCGCCAAGCAGGTCGGTAAAGATCACCACTTCATCACCATTCGCCTGGACGATGAGATGCTCCAGGGTTTGCTCCAGCTGTTCGGTGGTCACGATATCTTCGTCATAGGCGCAGACCGGGATAACGCCGTGTTCGTCGCCAATCAGCAGCGACAAACTGTTCACCAGTCCGCGAGCAAAATGGCCGTGGCTGGCCACATAGATATGTTTCACCCGGTTTCTCCTTCATCCAGATAGTGGTATCTGTTAAGAGCAAAGGGCGTGCCAGAAATAAAAAATATTATTTATCAATTAATTAAAGCGGCAGGTTCACACTAAAGGCGTTATTCCTGGCACAAGCGGGCTTATTAGCGCCGGAAACCTGGCACAAACGGCAGAAAAAGAGGGGGAAAGAGTGGGGGAAGAAAGTCCCGGGCGAGACGCTGCTGCGCCATGGCCCGGGCGTTCCCGGCAGAAGGGAATTAAATCTCGGTAATCGTCGTCGCCTGCGGCAGGCGTGATTTCGGCAGGGAGGCGTTAAAGTCTTCAACGCTATGATGGCCGACCGGCACCACGACCAGGCTGGTGTAGCCCTTGGCCTTCAGGTCAAATTCGGCATCGAGAATTGCGAAATCGACGCCTTCAATCGGTACGGCGTCCAGGCCCATTGCCGCCACGCCCAGCAGGAAGTTGCCGACGTTCAGATACACCTGCTTCGCCATCCACTGGTCGTCGTCATGCAGATCTTTGCGGTGCATATCGGCAAAGAAGGTGCGGCCTTTATGGTTTGCCGCTTTGGCTTCGGCGTTAGCGAAGCGGCCATCGGCCTCTTCCTGATCGACCACGCGCTCAAGCCAGGCGTCGTCCATTGCGGTTTTGGCGCAGAACACCACCACGTGCGATGCGTCGAGAATTTTACGTTCGTTAAACACGTAGGTGCCGCTCGCCGCTTTGGCGACGCGCGCTTTGCCTTCATCGCTGCTGGCAACGATAAAATGCCACGGCTGGGAGTTGGTGCTTGACGGGCTGTACTGCAGCAGCGTTTTCAGGTTTTCCGCCTGCTCGGCAGTTAGCTTTTTGGTGGCGTCAAATGCCTTGGTGGAGTAGCGCTTTAAGGCAACCGATACGATATCCATACTCTTCCTCACTGTTTACAACCCCTTGCGGGTGCGTTTCGTGAAGGAAGAGTACAGCGATGGCGGGCAAATGATAAGGGGCAAAAATGCGATAACACTTATCGCGCAGCGCTGAAAATCACCCCGGGCGCAGCCGCTGCTGCTCTTTTTTGCTCAGTTTATCGACGATCAGATTCCACGAATCATCAATCAGCTCCGCCAGCAGGTCCACGCTGATATCCTCGCCGGGAACCACGGTGATCCAGTGCTTTTTGTTCATGTGATAGCCGGGCTCGATGCTGCGGTAAATGGCCTGATGAAGCAGCGATTTTTGCGGATCGCACTTCAGGTTGACCAGCGCGCGGCCGCGTACCGTTGCGGTGAGCATAAAAATCCGCCCGCCGACTTTAAACACATCGTACTCCGGGCCGAACGGCCAGCAGTGCTCGGTAAAGGGAAGCTCCAGCGCAATACGGTGCGCGTGGTCATGCAGCGAGCGGTGGTCCATCAGTGCGTATCCTCATGTAACGCCTGCCACATTGCCTCAAAGCCTAGCGCAATGAGCTCCGGGGCACGCTGCGGATCGTTGCTGGCGTACTCAATCGTGGTTTCCGCCAGCGACAGAAACAGCGCATCGCCAAAGGTGCGATAGGCATCGCTAAGAAAAATTGGCTTAACCGAAAGCTGGCATATCTCGTTGAGCTCGGGAAACATCTCTTTAACCCGGGTACGCGTTTCATCGGTAATCCGTTCGCTCAGGGACATGCGGCGTATGGCTTTATGCTCCATCGGTTTGCGCATACCCCAGTCGATATAGCTGTTCCAGATATTGCGGGCATTCTCTTTCGGACGGGATTCGTTCGGTTTAAGACTGGCCACCATGACCTGTACTAACCCCGATTTGATAGAGAGATAAAGCTCGTTAAGCAGATCGTCCTTGGTGGCAAAGTAGCGAAACAGCGTCCCCTCGGCTACCCCGGCGCTGCGGGCGATAGCGGAGGTTGAGGCGGCGATTCCCGACTGGGCAAAGGCGGCGGTTGCGGCCTCCAGTAACGCTTGCTTTTTATCTTCACTCTTAGGACGAGCCACTACACTTTACCTCACAGGTTATAAAACCACGATCTAAGCATGCCCGGTACGGGCACTGCAACGTTGTCTGTCAAAATTTGAAAATCGTCTTGACGACTTTCAGCTTCTTCCTAATAATGAGTGCTTACTCACTCATAATCAACCCTTATAACAAAAACCTCCAGGAAGGAGGATTTCGCCAGGTCAGGATATGAACCGTGTCATTTTCAGCGTGGTCGCCATCATGTTATTAGCGTCAGCAACAACTTTGCCGTTTGTGTTAAATGCCGGATTTGGCCAGGCGCCGCAGGGCGCGCAGCTCAGCCTGGTGGAACAGTCGCCGCACTATCATGACGGCCAGTTTCACAATCAGCTCCCGACGCCGGGTTTTACCGGGCAAAAAAATATGCTGGCCGCGTGGTGGGAGTTTCTCGTCGCCAGGCGCGAGAACGCCAGACCGGCCCAGCCGCTGCCGCTGGTGAACACCGATCTGGCGGGCCTGCCGTCAGGGCAGGACGCGATGGTCTGGCTCGGTCACTCCTCCTGGTATCTGCAGCTGGCGGGCAAACGCATCCTGATTGATCCCGTATTTAGCAACTATGCCGCACCCTTCTCTTTTATTAATAAGGCCTTTACCGGGGATTACCCATGGCACGCTGAGGGAATGCCGGAGATCGACCTGCTGATCATCTCGCACGATCATTATGATCATCTCGATTACGCCACCATCAAAGCCCTGATGCCGAAGGTCAAGCGCGTGATAACGCCGCTGGGCGTGGGGTCGCACCTGCGCTACTGGGGAATGGAGAGCGCGATAATCAGCGAGGCGGACTGGAATCAGGCGCTGCAGGTGAGCGATGAGCTGACGGTACACGTCCTGCCCGCGCGCCACTTTTCCGGCCGCGGCCTCAAGCGCAACCAGACCCTATGGGCCAGCTTTATGTTCGTTACCCCGCAGCAGAAAATTTACTACAGCGGCGACAGCGGCTACGGCCCGCACTTTAAAGCCATCGGCGAACAGTTTGGCGAAGTGGATTTAGCGATCATGGAAAACGGTCAGTATGACCAGGACTGGAAGTACATCCACATGATGCCGGAAGAGACGGCGCAGGCCGCTGACGATATTCATGCACGCGCGGTGCTGCCGGGCCATGCCGGGCGCTTCGTGCTGGCAAAACACACGTGGGACGATCCGTATAAACGACTGGCGGAGGCCAGCACAGGGCGACCGTGGCGACTGCTGACGCCTATGCTGGGTGAGCCGGTTTGGGTCGCTGATAAAACGCAATCATTTAACGCCTGGTGGCGCTAACGATGAGAGTGGTTCAGGAGGAGAGAGGACATATGACTATTTCCGCTCAGGTCATTGATACTATCGTCGAGTGGATTGATGAAAATTTGCATCAACCGCTACGTATTGACGATATTGCGCGCCATGCCGGTTATTCGAAGTGGCATTTACAACGACTGTTTTTACAGTACAAAGGGGAGAGTCTGGGGCGCTATATCCGCGAGCGTAAGCTGCTGCTGGCGGCGCGCGATCTGCGCGATACCGATCAGCGGGTTTACGATATTTGCCTGAAATACGGCTTTGACTCGCAGCAAACTTTTACCCGCATCTTCACCCGTACGTTTAACCAGCCGCCGGGCGCCTACCGTAAAGAAAATCACAGCCGCGCGCACTGAAAAAGCGTCCGCCGGGGAAACCGGCGGAGGCTGTTCTTACCAGGCGTAGCTGACCGTTGCCGTCACCGTCCGACCAATGCCGTAGAAGCAGGCGCTATCGCTGGCGCAGGAGGCCACATACCTGGTATCCGCGATGTTGTTTACGTTGAACTGTACCTGCGCGCCTTTCAGGCTCGAGTTTAGCTCGCCCAATTCATAGCTGACCATGGCGTCATACAGATCTACCGCCGGAACCTTAAAGGTGTTTTTCGCATCGCCATAGCTGGTACCGATATAGCGTACGCCCACTCCCGCAGTCAGGCTTTTCAGCGCGCCGTCCGGCAGGGTATAGCTGGTGAAGGCTGAAGCCATATGGGTCGGAATACGCGCTGGCGTTTTCCCTTCGGTACCGACAACGGTAGTGTTGACGGTTTCTGCATCGGTATAAGTGTATGAAGCGATCAGATTGAGATTCTCAAAGAGCGTCGCGTGCGCTTCGGCCTCAACCCCTTTGGAACGCACTTTACCGCTATTCTCAAACCATCCGGCGGCGCTGTTGTAGGTGGCGACGTTACTTTGCGTTAAATCATACAGCGCAAGGGTGATTAGCGCGTTTGGGTCAGGCTGGTATTTCACGCCGACTTCCACCTGCTTGCCTTCGCTGGGATCGAACGGTCCAACGCCAGGCGCGCGGTTGGTTTGCAGGTTAGGTTCAAAGGAGGTGCTGTAGCTGATATAGGGGGAAAGACCAGAATCAAAGGCGTACAGCAGGCCGGTGCGCCAGGTGAACTTATTATCATTCTGCTGGGTGCTGCTGGCGTCGGTAAAATCGGTGGTGCGTACTTCCGCCCAGTCATAGCGCCCGGAAACTAACAGTTCCCAGTTCTGCCAGCTCAGCTGATCCTGAACATAGACCCCAGCCTGATCGAGATTTTGCTGTTCATTAGTGGCGGGGCTGAAGGCGCTTTCATCGACGCTAACGCCGTAGGTCGGGCTGCGCCAGTCGAGATCGTACTGCGAGCCTCCGGCCCGGCCAAGATACTGCTTATCTTTACTGGTTTTGTAATCCAGACCGCCAATCACCGTATGGGCCACCTGGCCGCTGGTAAACTTTGCTTCGAGCTGGTTATCAATGCCAAACTCATCGGTCTGGCGCGTTTCATGCTGGGCGCGGCGGGAGAGTACCGAGCTGTTGGCGGGGCTACTGGAATAAACCAGGTAGCGATACTTCTGTTTGATGGTGGCGTAGCGGGCGTTCTGGCGCAGAGTAAAGGTATCGTCTGGCTGGTGCTCAAATTCATAGCCAATCATCGTTTGTTCCCGCCACGACTGATTGTAGCTGGGATCGCTGACGTTAAAATCACGCGCAATATAGCTGCCGTCGACGCTTTCCACCGTACCGTAGCGCGGCAGGAAGTTACGGTAACCGGCATCCGGGTCTTTCTGATAGCTGGTTAATAACGTCATGCGCGTGGCGTCATCAGGATACCAGGTGAGGGCGGGGGCGATGGCCATCCGCGTCTCTTTATAATCTTCAACCTGGCTATTCTGGGTACGGGCGATCCCGTTCAGACGATAGAGCAGGCGGCCATCATCGCTCAGCGGGCCGCCAAAATCGAAAGCGCCTTCGGCAAGATGATGATTGCCGGTGCGGAACTGCAGTTCATGAATCGGCTGGCTGACAGGGCGTTTGCTGGTCATGGCGATCAGCCCGCCGGGGTTTACCTGGCCAAACAGCACCGAGGCCGGGCCGCGTACCAGCTCGACGCGTTCCAGCAGCCACGGGTCGAAAGTACCGGTTTGCGAGGAGGCCGTCGCGCCGTAGCTCAGGCCATCGAGAAACTTGGGCACATAGCTAAAGCCGCGAACGAAAACCTCGTCGTTGCGGTTAGATGAACCGCGATATTCGGTAAAAACGCCCGCGCTATAGCGCAGCGCCTGGGATACCGAGGTGACGTCCAGCGCGCGCATTTGATCGCGGGTAACCACCGATACTGACTGCGGCGTTTTGACGATCTCTGCGGCGGTTTTTGTCGCGGATAGCGTCCTGGTGGCCACTATTCCCTTAAGCGGCGCTGTAGGATCTTCGCTACTGCCCGCGGTGACGACAAGCGTTTCCTCCGCCGCCAGCGCCTGATTCCCGATCGAAGATACCGCCAGAGTCGCAGTCCATAATGCTGTTATCTTATTATATTTAAACATATTTATGATTTTTCCTTGGTTAAATCGCCATCAAAAACCGCCCTCATCGAAGTGAATCCTTCAGCGGTCATCATTAACGGCCTTAATGTTATTGCAAATAGTTATTATTTGCATTAGCGTTATTAACAAATTCTTACAAGGAACTATCGGGCAATGAAAACGGCGTGGAGCGGTCTGCTGCTGGGGTTAAGTGCTTTACCGGCGGCGGCGATGAACTGTGAATCCCCTTCGTTACAGGGAGAGCTGGAGGGGAAGTTCGACGCCAGCGGTGAGGTCTGTTTTGACTTGCCCAGGCTAGGAGAGAACTACGTCGCGGCGACGCTCTCCGGCGTTACCGATGCCCGACTGCTGGATGAACATAACCGCCGTCTGCGCACGCTGCTGGCGGGCGGCCCGGCGGACGGCGAGCAAACCCTGCTGTTTTCTCTGCCGGTAAACCGCGCCTCCTCGCTGGTGCTCCACGGTGAAGAAGGAGCCCGCTGGCGCTTTCAGTGGCAGATGCGGGAAACCACCGCGCTGGCCAAAATCCAGACGCTGGACCCGGTCAGCCCGCGCCTGCAGCTGCTGAAGAAGGAACTGGCGGCGGGAGGCTCAACGGCGACTTTCTGGCGGGAGCGCGAACTGGAGGGAACGCCCATGGTGGAATCGGTGGACGCCAGCCATAAGCGGGTGACCTTCTTGTGGCGCGGAGCGAGCCGCAACGTGTTTATTCTGGGTTCGCCGGCGGGGGATCACGATCCGCTGTTTCGTCTCGGTGATTCTGACGTCTGGTTTCGTAGCTACGTCGTACCTGCCGATACCTTAATGCAGTATAAGCTGGCCCCGGATGTGCCGCAGGTAGCCGGCGGCGCGCGCGAGCAGCGGCGGGCTATTCTGGTCAGCGCCCAGGCCGACCCGCTAAACCCGAATAGCGTCAATGCCGCCCACGACCGCTGGAGTCGCTACTCCCTGCTGGCTCTTAACCCCGCGCGTTTTTGCTCGGCGCCGCGGATGGCGCAGCCGCTACGCTACGGGACGCTGACCCGCCATCAGCTGCGCAGCGACTTTTTGCAAAACGCGCGTGAAGTCATGATTTATCGCCCACGTTTGCCGCAGCCCGCGCGCTGGACCCTGCTGCTCTTTGACGGTAAAACTTACCAGGACGAATACCGCTTCGCCAACGTGCTGGACGCCCTGATCGCCAGCCACAGGCTACCGCCGATTAACGTGGTGTTTATCGATAGCCTCGATCATCCGCGGCGGGCAAAGGAGCTGCCGCCAAATCCGCACTTTGCCGATTTTATGGCCCATGAGCTGCTGCCCTGGCTGAACCGCCAGGGGCTCAGCCTGACCCGGCAAAAAACCGTGGTTGCAGGATCCAGCTACGGCGGGCTGGCCGCGTCCTGGGTGGCGCTGCGCTATCCCCGGCAGTTTGGCAACGTACTGAGCCTGTCCGGGTCGTACTGGTGGGCGCCGAAAGGGGAAGAAGCCAGCTGGCTGACCCGACAGTATCAGCACTCGCCGCGCTATCCGGTCCGTTTCTGGCTACAGGCGGGAAGATTTGAGACCCGCGGGTCGGACGGCGGTATTTATGCCAATACGCTTGAGTTCGGGCGGGTACTGAGCGAGAAGGGATATAAGGTGAGCTTTCATCCCTCCTCGAGCGGCCACGATTATGTCGCCTGGTGCGAAGGCCTGATCAACGGTATGCGCGACCTGAGCGGATTAGCGCTCAAGAGAGAACCAGCGACGCCAGACCCAGCGCAGCGCCAGATACTCGATGGCGCCCAGCGCTAAAAACCACAGGCAAAAGATCAGCGTATAAAGCTGGTTGAGATCCATCAGATGGAACGTCGCTACCAGCTTCTGCGCCAGCGTCAGACCCAGCGAGGGCGCCGGCAGCAGCAGACAGGAGAGTAAAGCCAGCAGGAGAATGCCGGCGGCACTCATGAGCGTTTCTAGCGGATGTTTCATTATTTGTTAATCATCAGTTAAAAACATATTGTCCGGTAAAAAGGGAATCAATGCAATATCGTTTCGTACGCAATTAAAATACGCTTTAAGTATTATATTTAAACGTTCTCACTCATTTCTTTGTTAATTATTTTGGGCTTATTTGTGATTAAGTTAATTACGCTTTAATGTAAATTAACGTCATTATTAAGCCAGCGCTTTTACAAAAGTATAGGTGCTATATCCCACCAGAGTAGCGATAATAATGGCCAGCAGAATGTACAGCACCAGGCGGCGTCCGCGATAGATTCCAAACATAGTAGACCTCGTTTAGTTTAGGTTTATTAATATTCTGCAATAGTTGTTCTATAGAATTAACTTACCATAAATTTTGTATTTGCGAGAGATTAAATATTGCGCAAGCTCAAATTATCTCCCGCCTGTTTAAAATTTTTCTCATTGGCCCGGAATGATTCCAGGCTTTCCGCCTCACGGAATTTTAAGGGAGATATATTTTGACCAAAATGATCAAAACTAATAATACCACCCCCTCAGGGGATGTCGCGCCACGCCGGGCATATCAGCAGACGGTTGATGCGGTGCTGGCGCAGAAAAAAAGCCATGTCGACGGGCTCAGCGCCGCTGAAGCCGCCGAGCGTTTGCAGACCTTCGGCCCGAACGCCTTGCCGGAGAAAAAAGGCAAGCCAGCCTGGCTGCGCTTCCTTGCCCACTTTAACGACGTCCTGATTTTCGTCCTGCTGGCCGCCGCCGCGCTCACCGCGGTTATGGGGCACTGGGTCGATACCCTTGTCATTCTTGGCGTCACGGTGATCAACGCCCTGATCGGCCATATCCAGGAGAGCAATGCCGAAAAATCGCTACAGGGCATCCGCAATATGCTCTCCAGCGACGCGCGCGTGCAGCGCAGCGGTAAACACGAAACCATCCCGACCCGCGACCTGGTGCCGGGCGATATTGTGATTCTGCGCGCGGGCGACCGCGTGCCGGCCGATATGCGCCTGATTGAGAGCCATAATCTGCGGGTTGAAGAAGCCATTCTGACCGGCGAGTCGACGGTGGTGGATAAAACCACCGACGCGCTGGAAGGCGAACTGCCGCTGGGCGACCGTACCAATATGCTCTTCTCCGGCACGACCATCAGCGCCGGCGGCGGCGTTGGCGTGGTGACCGCAACCGGCCAGGATACCGAACTCGGCCACATCAACCAGATGATGGCGGGCATTGAAAAGCACCGTACGCCGCTGCTGGTGCAGATGGATAAGCTCGGTAAAGCGATCTTCGTTATCATCCTGGCGATGATGGCTGCGCTGTTCGTCTTCAGCCTGGCGCTGCGCGATATTCCTCTCGGCGAGCTGCTGCTCTCCCTGATTAGCCTGGCGGTGGCCGCCGTGCCGGAAGGCTTACCGGCGATTATCTCGATTATTCTCTCTCTGGGCGTACAGGCAATGGCGCGTCAGCGGGCGATAATCCGCAAACTGCCGACGGTGGAAACCCTGGGCGCCATGACCGTGGTGTGCTCGGATAAAACCGGCACCCTGACGATGAACGAGATGACCGTTAAAGCGATCATCACCGCCGACTGCTGCTACCGCGTCGAAGGCGACAGCTACGAGCCTCAGGGTAACATCTGCCTGGAAGGCAGCAACGAGCCGGTGCAGATTAAACCGGGCAGCGTGCTGGAAACCTATTTGCGCACCATCGATCTGTGTAACGACAGCCAGATGATTCAGGACGAGCGCGGCCTGTGGGGCATTACCGGCGGGCCAACCGAAGGCGCGCTGAAGGTGCTGGCGGCGAAAGCGCGGCTGGAGCCCGTCGATGCCCGCCTGGTCGCGAAAATCCCGTTCGACTCGCAGTACAAGTACATGGCGACCCACCAGAAAATGGGCGACGTCGAGCAGGTGCTGATTACCGGCGCGCCGGACGTGATTTTTGCCCTGTGCCGCCAGCAGATGAGCAAGCAGGGGGCGGTGCCGTTTGAGCCGCAGTACTGGGAAGAGGAGATGGCGCGCTTTGCCCGCCAGGGCCTGCGTATGGTCGCCGCCGCCTACAAACCGGCTGACGTCGGCAGCACCACGCTGACCCACGACGATCTGCGCGAAGGGCTGGTGTTCCTCGGCATTGCCGGAATGATGGACCCGCCGCGTCCGGAAGCGATCGACGCTATCCACGCCTGCCAGAACGCGGGGATCCGCGTGAAGATGATTACCGGCGATCACCCGCAGACGGCGATGAGCATTGGCCAGATGTTGGGGATCACCAACAGCAGCCAGGCGATGACCGGCTACCAGCTGGAGCACATGGATGACGCCGAGCTGGCGAAAGCCGCCGTGGAGTTCGATATCTTTGCCCGCACCAGCCCGGAGCACAAGCTGCGCCTGGTGAAAGCGCTGCAGGATAACGGTGAAGTGGTTGGCATGACCGGCGATGGCGTCAATGACGCTCCGGCGCTGCGTCAGGCCGACGTCGGGATCGCCATGGGCATTAAGGGCACTGAGGTGACCAAAGAGGCCGCCGATATGGTCCTGACCGATGACAACTTTGCCACTATTGCCAGCTCGGTCAAAGAGGGGCGCCGGGTCTACGATAACCTGAAAAAGACCATTCTGTTCATCATGCCGACCAACCTGGCGCAGGGGCTGTTGATTATCATCGCCCTGCTGGCGGGGAACATTATCCCGCTGACGCCGGTACTGATTTTGTGGATGAACATGGCCACCTCCGCCACGCTCTCCTTTGGCCTCGCGTTTGAAGCCGCCGAGCGCAACGCCATGAACCGACCGCCGCGTAAAACCGGCCAGCACGTCATGGATGCCTTCGCCGTCTGGCGCGTCGCCTTCGTCGGCACGATGATCGCCGTCGCCGCCTTTATTCTTGAAGCCTGGCTGGCGCCGCGCGGCCACAGCCCGGAGTTTATCCGCACCGTCCTGCTGCAGATGCTGGTCACCGCGCAGTGGGTCTACATGATTAACTGCCGCAGCAGCGACAGCTTCTCGCTGAATATGGGGCTTCTGCGTAACAAAGGCATCTGGCTGGTGAGCGGCGTGCTGCTGCTGATGCAGCTGGTCATCATCTACGTACCGGTGATGCAGACGATGTTTGGCACCGAAGGGCTGCCGCTGCGCTACTGGTTCATCACCCTGGTCATCGGTATCGCGATGTTCCTGGTGGTGGAAGTTGAGAAGCGCCTGACTCGTCGTTTCCGCAAAGCCGCGTAGCGTGTCTGACCCGTCCGGCGTCCCTTCTCCTGCGGGGAAGGGACGCCGCATCGTCGTAAGGAATTCCCCATGAACAAGATCATCCGCTCCGCCCTGCTGGCCTGCGGCCTGGCAGGCTACGCGCTTATCGCCGCCGCCGCGCCGGCCATTCCGGTGCGCGTTGCCACCGTTGAACAAGCGCCGCATGCCGATGAACGGCAAATCTCCGGCCGCGTTGAGGCCATTCACGCCGTCGACGTTCGCGCCCGTACCGAAGGGACGATCGTGCAGCGCCATTTCCAGGATGGGCAGTACGTCAAAAAAGGCGAGCCGCTATTTACGCTGGATGACGCCCAGCCGAAAGCCGCGCTGGCGCTCGCACAGGCCGAACTGAAAAGCGCGCAGGCTTCCCTGCGCCAGGCCCAGCAGCTGTTGAGCCGCTATCAGCAGCTGAAAAATAACCATTCTATCAGCCGTCATGACGTGGATACCGCGCAGATGCAGCGCGATGTCGCCGCCGCCGCCGTAGAGCAGGCGCAGGCGCGCATTACCGCCCAGCAGATAACGCTCGGCTATACCCGCATTACCTCGCCGGTGAGCGGGCGCGTCGGCCATAGTCCTTTTCACGTCGGCAGCCTGGTCAATCCCGCCAGCGGCGTGCTGGTTGAAGTGGTCCAGCTCGATCCGATTCGCGTGGCGTTCTCGCTCGATGAATCCGCCTTTTTCGCGAAAGCAGGGCAGCACACGGATATCGCCGCGATGAAGCAGGCGTGGCTGGCGCAGGTGGAGTTGGATGGACGGCGTGAAGACGGCGTCCTGACCTCCGTTGATAACCGTATTGATAGCCGCACCGCCAGCGTGGCGCTGCGCGCTGAATTTGCTAACCCGCAGCACCGTTTACTGCCGGGCGGCAACGTCACGGTTTTCTTCCGTCCGCAGCAACTTAAGGAGAGCCCGATGATCCCGGCCTCTGCGCTACAGCAGGATGCACTGGGCTTTTACTGCTGGGTCGTAACGGCGAACAACACCGTGACGATGCGCCGTTTAGCGCCCGGCGGTCAGCATGGCCAGAGCTTCGTGGTGGCGGATGGCCTGAAAGCGGGAGAGCGCGTAGTGACGGAAGGTGCCCAGCGCCTGCGTGACGGCGCGGCCATTCAGTTGCTGAGTGAATAAGGGAGAGGGGATGCTGACATTTTTTATCCGACGCCCGCGCTTTGCGATGGTGATTGCCCTGCTGATGACCTTTGTCGGCGCGGTCTCGCTAAAGCTGATCCCGGTCGAGCAGTATCCGCAGATTACGCCGCCGGTCATCAACGTTAGCGCCAGCTGGCCTGGCGCCAGCGCGGCGGACGTAGCGGAAGCTATTGCCGCGCCGCTGGAGACCCAGCTCAACGGCGTCGATCATATGCTGTACATGGAGTCCACCAGTTCCGATGAGGGGACCTACAGCCTGAGCCTGACCTTTGCTGCCGGAACCGACGCCGATTTAGCCGCAATCGACGTGCAGAACCGCGTGTCGCAGGCGGTGGCGCAGCTGCCTGCCGACGTGCAGCAGAACGGCGTACAGGTGCGAAAGCGGGCGACAAACCTGCTGATGGGGGTGAGTCTCTACTCTCCGCTCGGCACCCTGTCGCCGCTGTTTGTCAGCAACTACGCCAGCACCCAGGTGCGCGAGGCGCTGGCGCGTCTTCCCGGCGTCGGGGAAGTGCAGATGTTCGGCGCGCGCGACTACAGCATGCGCATCTGGCTGCGCCCCGACCGCATGAACGCGCTGAATATCACGACCGACGATATTGCCCTTGCGCTGCGCGAGCAGAACGTGCAGGGCGCGGCGGGGCAGGTAGGCACGCCGCCGGTGTTTAACGGCCAGCAGCAAACGCTGACCATCAACGGTATTGGGCGATTAAGCGATGCCGCCGGTTTCGGACAAATTGTGGTTCGCAGCGGCGAACGCGGCCAGCTGGTACGCCTGTCCGACGTGGCGACTATTGAACTGGGCGCTCGCAGCTACAGCTCCGGCGCGCAGCTCAACGGCAAAGACTCCGCCTATCTCGGCATCTACCCGACGCCCACCGCTAACTCGCTGCAGGTCGCTACTGCGGTACGCGCCGAGCTGACCCGGCTGCATGCGCGCTTCCCGGCGGATCTCACCTGGGAGGTGAAGTTTGATACCACCCGCTTTGTTGCGGCGACGATCAAAGAGATCGGCGTGTCGCTGGCGCTGACCCTGCTGGCGGTGGTGGTGGTGGTCTCCCTGTTCCTGCAGAGCTGGCGGGCGACGCTGATAGTCGCGCTGGCCATCCCGGTGTCGCTTATCGGTACCTTCGCGGTGCTCTACGCGCTGGGCTACAGCGCCAATACCCTGAGTCTGTTTGCGATTATCCTCGCCCTGACGATGGTGGTAGATGACGCTATCGTGGTGGTGGAGAATGTGGAAACAAAAATGGCGGAGGGGCTGGATCGCGGCGCCGCAACCGCCGAAGCGCTGCGGCAAATCGCCGGGCCGGTGATCGCCACGACCCTGGTGCTGCTGGCGGTGTTCGTGCCGGTGGCAATGCTGCCGGGGATCGTTGGCGAGCTGTATCGCCAGTTTGCGGTCACCTTATCGACGGCGGTGACGCTGTCGAGCGTGGTGGCGCTGACCCTGACGCCTGCGCTGTGTGCGCTGCTGCTGCGTCCGCGTCCGGAGCGGCCTGCCGCCATCTGGCGCGGCTTTAACCGCGGTCTGGATACGGTGCGGGACGGCTACGGGCGTCTGGTCGGGGGCATGAACAGTCGCCCCTGGCTGGCGCTGGCGGCGACGGTAGCCGCGGCAGGGCTGGTGGTATTGAGCTTTACCACAATGCCGAAAGGCTTTCTGCCGCAGGAAGATCAGGGTTATTTCTTTGCCAGCGTGCAGCTGCCAGAAGCCGCCTCGCTGGAGCGTACCGAGGCGGTGATGGCCCAGGCGCGGGAGCTGCTGTTGAGGAACCCGGCGGTTGAGGATGTGATTCAGGTGTCCGGTTTTAATATTCTCAACGGCACCAGCGCCTCGAACGGCGGGTTTATCTCCGTGATGCTGAAAGAGTGGCATCAGCGGCCGCCGCTGGACGCAGTGATGGAAAAACTACAGGGCCAGCTGCTGGGGCTGCCGGAAGCGACGATTATGGCTTTTGCGCCGCCGACGCTGCCGGGGCTGGGCAACGCCTCTGGATTTGATTTACGCATTCTGGCGCAGGCTGGACAATCGCCGGCGGAGCTGGAGCAGGTCACCCATCAGGTCCTGCGAATGGCCAACCAGCATCCGCAGCTTAGCCGGGTCTTTACCACCTGGAGCAGCAATGTGCCGCAGCTGACGCTCACCGTCGATCGCGACCAGGCGGCCCGGTTGAACGTACCGGTGGCAAGAATTTTCAGCAGCCTGCAGACCGCGTTTGGCGGCACCCGCGCCGGCGATTTCAGCATCAATAATCGTGTCTACCACGTGGTGATGCAAAATGAGATGCAGTGGCGCGAGCGGGCCGAGCAGATTAGCGAGCTTTACGTGCGTAGCGACAGCGGCGAGCGGGTGCGTCTGAGTAATCTGGTGACGATTACGCCAACGGTTGGCGCGCCGTTTATTCAGCAATATAACCAGTTCCCGTCGGTATCGATAAGCGGTTCGGCGGCTGAAGGCGTCAGCAGTCGGGCGGCGATGGCGGTGATGGAGCAGATTTTACAATCGAATCTGCCGCACGGTTATGACTATGCCTGGAGCGGCATCTCGTGGCAGGAGCAGCAGACCGGTAACCAGGCGGTATGGATCGTGCTGGCGGCGGTGGCGATGGCGTGGCTGTTTCTCGTCGCCCAGTATGAGAGCTGGACGCTGCCGGCGAGCGTGATGCTGTCGGTGCTGTTCGCTATCGGCGGGTCCCTGCTGTGGCTATGGTGGGCCGGTTATGCCAACGATGTGTACGTGCAGATAGGGCTGGTGCTACTGATCGCGCTGGCGGCGAAAAACGCGATTTTGATCGTCGAGTTTGCCCGGGCGAAGCGTGAAGAGGGGATGTCGATCGTCGACGCCGCCCGCGAAGGGGCTACCCGTCGCTTCCGCGCGGTGATGATGACGGCGGTCTCCTTTATCATCGGGATTGTGCCGATGATGCTCGCCACCGGCGCCGGGGCGCAGAGCCGGCGGATTATCGGTACCACGGTGTTCAGCGGCATGCTGGTGGCGACGGCGATCGGCATTCTGTTTATTCCGTCGCTGTACGTGCTGTTCCAGCGCCTGCGCGAGTGGGCGCACCGCCGGATGTAGGTGGCCCGGACCTGGTAGCCCGGACAGGCGCGTCAAGCGCCGCCTCCGGGACGGTGTTGAGGGGTTCCGTTCACTATTATTCCGCAGAAAATGTCTCACCGCGGTAGGTGAACGGGTAAAGGGGGAGAAAACCGTCTCCCCCTTTACAATCTCCGCGGTCCCGCAAAGAAATCGGTGCTACGCACTGCGCTCACCTCCCGGACCTCAGCCTGCGGTCGGCTCAACTCGACCTTACTCGTCCCATCCCTGGGACTCGCCCCTACGGGGCCAGCGCAAGCGCTGTTCAAAATTGCTCCAGGCAATTTTGTCGTGTCTCGATTCGCCTCTGTCCGCCATCCCTGGCGGCCAGCCCTTGTCTTCGGCCCTCCGGTTCGCCGATTTCAGCGGGGGCCAGGGCATCGCTGCATATCACGTCGTTTCAGAGGCATATCCACAGCGGCATAAAAATCTCCCCGGGGCTACTCCCTGCAGACGATGTTATTAAGACTATCTGCTCTCCACCGCGATCATGGTGACGAACGGATGGTACTGCCACGGCACGCTGCCGCCTTTCCGGTACATCTTCGAAATGGTGCCGTCGAGATAGAGCATCTGGCGCACGTTGAGCCTGGATTGCGCGTAGCAGGCGAAATCGTAGAAATTGGTTTCGCGCTCGCTGAGCATAAATACCACTTTGCCATCGCCGTTGATGCCCACACCGTTACGCAGCTTGCGCGAGCTGGCGGACGGCTTCAGCCGCCAGTTGATCTTGCCGTTTTCAATTAGCATTGGCCCCGACTGCACGGCGTATTGAATGGCTGGCGACGGCTTGAATTTATCAATGCTGACAATTCCCGCGTTTTGCCCTCGCAGATAAAACACCCCGCCGGGACGAATAAAAAAGTTGCCGCCGCCGGAGGCGCGGTTAAGCGGGATCAACTGCCGGCCTTTCTCGATATACAGCCCCAGCGGCGCGTAGGCTTTATCATAAATTCCGCCGTTCATCGCCATCTGCACCTGCCCGTTGCGGTCGATATCCGCCAGCAGCGAGCGCAGCGACCCCCAGGCTTTGCCGTCCTCTTTTTGCCAGTACATCACAATGCGCTCGCGCTGCGGATCGACGCGATAGCTTTGCAGCGTGAGCGATGGATCGGTCAGCGAGCATTTCCCGCTGGCGAAGGCGGGCAAAGATACCAGTAGCAGCGGCAGAAGAGAGAAAAAGCGCACGACAAGTTCCAGACAGACGACGAAAGCGTGCAGTATACCCTGTTACCGCCGCTACGCCGTCCAGATCTCGCAGTGCTTTTGCACCAGTCCGATTAAGGAACCGCCGTTGGCGACGAACTCGCGCATCTGCTGCGGCTCGCTGCGAGCCTGCTTCGCCTGGCGCACAATCGCCTCCAGCGCGCTGCCGGCATTCAGCTTATGGGCGCTGGGCGCCAGTTTATCCGCCAGCCGTAGAATTTCTTCGCGAAAGGTTCGCTGTTCGCCGCCGTTTACATCGGTGTTGATCCCGTCCAGGCCATAGCGACAGGCCTGATAGCGGTTGAAGGGGTACAACAGGTAATCTTCGGGCTGATGTTTAAACGGCCGTTCCGTCAGCAGCCAGCAGGCAATGATCTGGATAAACCCGGCGATATTTACCGCCTGGGTAATCGTCAGCGGGGTATCCATCACTCGTACCTCAACGGTGCCAAAGCGCGGGCTGGGGCGAATATCCCAGTGCAGATCCTTCATGCTGTCAATCATGCTGGTATAGCTAAGACGACGAAACAGGCCGATAAACGCCTGCCAGTTATTGACCCACGGCATCGGGCCGTTATCGGGATAAGCGGCAAAAAGATTAAGCCGCGAGCAGGCAAAGCCGCTATCGGTCCCGTCGAGCCAGGGAGAGGCCGCATTCAGCGCGATAAAATGCGGCACGAAGCGCGACAGGCCGTGCAGAAGATAAATCGCATCATCGCCATTTTGACAGCCCACGTGCACGTGCTGGCCGAAAATAGTCGCCTGCTTCGCCAGGTAACCAAAGTGCTCAACGGTTTTCAGGTAGCGCGGGTTATCGCTGATCTGCTGGCGCTGCCAGCTTTGAAACGGATGCGTTCCGCCGCCGCAGATTTGTACATGATGGCGGGCGGCGGCACGCAGCACCGCCTGTTGGATCGCGCTCAGTTGCGCCGTGGCCTGATGGATATCGCGACAGACGCCGGTGGCGATTTCCAGCATGCTTTCGGTGATGTCATGTTTGGCCTCGCCCGCTTTCAGCGTGCCCTGGACCTCATCAATAAGCGCGGAAGAGTCCTGGCTCAGATCGAAGCCCGGTGGGTTGACGACCTGGAGCTCCAGCTCGATGCCAAGGGTAAACGGCTCGGAGCGGTGAAAATCAGGTAACGGCATGGCGACTCCCTCTTTCTCTTTATCAGAAAGTATAGAAGACAATGCCTCAAACTGATGATTTGCCGAATATTATGAATTTAATTTATAGAAAATAACGCCACGTGATTATCCCTTTCAAAAGAAAGTAAGGCTGGTGCAATCCTGCAACACATTTCCCGTCAGTGGTGCAAAAAGATAAGCTGATTCTATTTTTCAATGAAAATCATCGAGATAATATAAGTCATCCTTATTTTATACGCCGTTTCGCCCTTATTTCCCGCCCTTGCAGAACTGGTATGCATCTTGCCTGTTAGTTAGCGACTTTTATTTAACAGGGACAATGTGATGCTGAAGAAAAAAATATTTTCGCCTGGATGCCATCTCGCCGTTGCTGTTAGCGGGGCATTGGCGTTGTTTGCCAGCGTGTCGGCCCATGCCTCAACTCTGCGGATCGCCATGACTGCCGCCGATATTCCTTTGACCCTCGGGCAGCCCGATCAGGGTTTTGAAGGGAACCGTTTCACCGGCATTCCGCTTTACGACGCCCTTGTTGAATGGGATCTGTCGCAAGGCGAAAAGCCCAGCGGTCTGGTGCCGGGACTGGCAACGGAGTGGCACGTTGACCCGCAAAATCAAAGCCGCTGGATTTTCACCCTGCGCCCGGGGGTTAAATTTCACGATGGCTCGGAGGTCAATGCCGACGCCATCGTCTGGAACGTGGAGAAGGTACTGAATAAAGCCGCGCCGCAGTATGCGCCAGGCCAGATTGGCAACACTCTCTCACGCATGCCGACCCTGACCGGCGCGGAGAAAATTGATGACCATACCGTGGCGCTGACCACCGCCGAACCTGACGCGCTGCTGCCCTACAACATCACCAATCTGTTTATCGTTTCGCCCACCGCGTGGCAAAAGCTGTATGACGCGGTGCCGGCAAGCGCTGGCGATACCGCGGCGCGCAGCAAACAGGCATGGACCGAGTTCGCCGCCCATGCGGTGGGCAGCGGCCCGTTCAAAATGGAAAAACTGGTTCCCCGCCAGCAGCTGATCCTCGATAAGAACCCCGACTACTGGAACAAAGAACGAATTCCACGGGTGGATAAAGTGGTGCTGATCCCGCTGCCGGAAGCTAACGCCCGCACCGCGGCGCTGCTCTCGAAGCAGGTGGACTGGATTGAAGCTCCGGCTCCGGACGCGGTCGATCAGATAAAAGCGCAGGGTTTTAAAATCTATGCCAACACCCAGCCGCACCTGTGGCCGTGGCAGTTCTCCTTTGAAGAGGGATCGCCGTGGAAAGATATTCGCGTGCGTAAAGCCGCCAACCTGTGCCTGAACCGCGCCGAGCTTAAAAGCTATCTCGGCGGCTATATGACCGAAGCGACCGGCGTCTACGAGGCCGACAGCCCGTGGCACGGCAAGCCCACTTTCCAGATCAAATATGACCCTGAAACCGCCCGCAAGCTGATGACCGAAGCCGGCTATAGCGCCGGTAAACCGCTGCACGTCACGGTTGCCACCTCGGCCTCCGGCTCCGGGCAGATGCAGCCGCTGCCGATGAACGAGTACATCCAGCAGAGCCTGAAAAGCTGCTTCTTTAACGTCGACATTAAAGTTAATGAATGGAACACCCTGTTTACCAACTGGCGTCTCGGGGCGAAAGATCCATCGGCGAAAGGGATCGACGCGATCAACGTTAGCGCCGCAGTTAACGATCCCTATTTCGGCATGATCCGCTTCTCCACCGCGAAAGCCTTCCCGCCGGTAGCGACCAACTGGGGCTATTTCTCGACGCCGGAAACCGAAAAGCTGGCGGCGGCGGTAAAGCACGCGTTTACCCCGGCTGAAATGGATAAAGCCGCGGGCGAACTGCACGCCGCGCTGGTCGATCAGGTGCCGTTCCTGTTCGTCGCTCACGATGTCGGGCCAAGGGCGATTTCGCCTGCCGTCACCGGAGTGGTGCAGCCGCAAAGCTGGTTTATCGACCTTAGCCTGGTGAGCAAAAAAGAGTAATTGATTCGGGAGCAAGAGATGATCAATACCCTGCTATATCGCATCCTGCTGGCCGTCCCCACCATGCTCGGGGTCGCGGTGATCTGTTTTATGCTGGTGCAGATAGCACCGGGCGACCCGCTGGTGTCGGTGATGCCGCCGGACGCCTCGGAATCGCTGCGTCAGACCTTAATGCAGGCCTACGGCTTTGATAAACCGCTGCCGCTGCAGTTTGTGCACTGGCTATGGCGGGCGCTGCACGGCGATTTGGGCATGTCGGTCGCCACCGGCCGTCCGGTCATCGACGAGGTCATGACGGCGGTGACCTACTCTCTGCGTCTGGCGCTGCTGGCGACGGCGATCGGATTTGTG
Source organism: Klebsiella sp. GW_Kp181 (assembly GCF_040062315.1). Taxonomy (NCBI): domain Bacteria; kingdom Pseudomonadati; phylum Pseudomonadota; class Gammaproteobacteria; order Enterobacterales; family Enterobacteriaceae; genus Klebsiella; species Klebsiella sp. GW_Kp181. Next base: position 13,342 of record NZ_JBEAFR010000057.1, on the reverse strand, counting down.
CTGGGTAGCCTGTTTGGTTTTGTCGCCGGCTATTTTCGTAACAGCATTATTGACCGCCTGGCCTCGGTGCTGTCGGTATTCGGCGTCAGCGTGCCGCACTACTGGCTGGGGATGCTGCTGGTTATCGTTTTTAGCGTCAAATTCGCGCTGCTACCGGCAACCGGCGGCGGGCCAATCGGCGAGGTGGGCTGGCAGTGGGACTGGGAACACCTGCAGTTCATGCTGCTGCCGGCCTTCACGCTGTCGGTGATCCCGACCGGCATCATCGCCCGCACCGTTCGTTCACAGGTGGCGGACATTCTCAGCCAGGAGTTTATCGTCGGCCTGCGCGCCCGGGGGCTCAACGAATCGCGGATCTTTCTGCATGTGGTGAAGAATGCCGCTCCGACCGCGCTGGCGGTGATGGGGCTGCAGGTCGGCTATCTGATGGGCGGCTCGATTCTGGTGGAGACGGTTTTCTCCTGGCCCGGCACCGGCCTGCTGCTGAACACCGCCATTTTCCAGCGCGACCTGCCGCTATTGCAGGGCACCATCTGGGTACTGGCGCTGTTCTTTGTCCTGCTCAATCTGCTGGTGGATATGCTGCAAACCAGTCTCGACCCGCGAATTAAGAGGAGCTGACGATGGTGGATACCGTGACGACCAAAGGCATTGCCGTCCCTGCCAGGACGGTTGCCAGGCAAGGCTACTGGCGCGGCGTGTTTGGCCGCCTGCTGCGCGACCCGGGCGGGGTATTCGTCGGCGCGATCATTCTCGTTCTGCTGGCGCTGGCGCTGTTCGGCCCCTGGCTGATCGTTAAAGATCCGTATCAAACGTCGATGTTTTTACGCCTCAAGCCGATCGGCACCGACGGCTTTCCGCTGGGCTCCGATGAGCTCGGGCGCGATATGCTATCAAGGCTGATTCTCGGCACAAGGCTATCGCTGTTTATGGGGATTGTCCCGGTGGTGTTGGCCTTTTTTATCGGCGGGGCCATCGGCATTATCGCCGGCTATGCGGGCGGCAAAACCAACACCCTGATCATGCGCACCGTGGACGTATTTTATGCTTTTCCCTCGGTGCTGCTGGCGATCGCGCTTTCCGGCGCGCTGGGCGCGGGCATCGGTAACGCGCTGCTATCGCTGACCCTGGTGTTCGTGCCGCAGGTGGCGCGTATTGCCGAAAGCGTCACCGCGCAGGTGCGGCATATGGACTACATCGACGCCGCCCGAGCCACCGGGGCCAGCGCGTTCACCATTATTCGCGTCCAGGTGCTGGGCAACGTGCTGGGGCCGATTTTTGTCTTCTCCACCGGCCTGATTTCGGTGTGCATGATCCTCGCCTCCGGGCTCTCATTTCTCGGCCTCGGGGTTCGTCCACCGGAGCCGGAGTGGGGGTTGATGCTGAACACCCTGCGCACGGCGATTTATACCCAGCCGTGGGTGGCGGCGCTGCCCGGTCTGATGATTTTTATCACCTCCATTTCGTTCAATATCCTCGCGGACCGCCTGCGTGCGGCAATGGCGATTAAGGAGTAAGCGATGCAACCCTTTACGAATATCGACCTCGGCGGGCCGGCGCAGCCGCTGCTCAAGGTTAACAATCTGCTGAAGCATTTTCCCGCCGGCGGCGGCAAAGCGCGCGAAGTGGTACAGGCGGTGGATGACGTCAGTTTTTCGGTGATCAAAGGCGAAACCCTCGGCGTCGTGGGGGAGTCGGGCTGCGGTAAATCGACCACCGCCCGGCTGCTGATGCAGCTGCTTAAGCAGGACAGCGGGGAGCTGATCTTTGATGGCCTGGAAGTAGGCTCATCGCGCCTGCCGATGAAAGCGTATCGCCGCCAGGTACAGATGGTTTTCCAGGATAGCTACGCCTCACTCAACCCGCGCATGACCATGGAAGAGAGCATTGCCTTCGGTCAGCGGGTACACGGCGTCAGCGCCAAAGAGGCCAGCGAGTACGCCCGCTATCTGCTGGCGCACGTTGGCCTTGAGCCGGGACGTTTTGCGCACCGCTATCCGCACGCGCTCTCCGGCGGCCAGCGCCAGCGCGTGAATATCGCCCGCGCGCTGGCGATGAAGCCCAGGCTGGTGATCCTCGACGAGGCGGTCTCAGCGCTGGATAAATCGGTAGAAGCTCAGGTTCTGCAGCTGTTGCAGGAGCTGAAGCGGACGCTGGCGCTGACCTATGTGTTTATCAGCCACGATCTGCACGTGGTGCGCTGGCTGTCGGACCGCATCCTGGTCATGTATCTCGGCGAGGTGGTGGAGATTGGCCCGGCGGAGCAGCTGTTTACCGCCTCGGCCCACCCCTATACCCGGGCGCTGTTAAGTTCGATGCCGTCGATGGACCCGCATAATCGCACCTTAACCTCGCCGCTGAGCGGCGATCCGCCCAGCCCGATTTCTCCGCCCTCCGGCTGCCGCTTTCATACCCGCTGCCCGCATGCCAGAGCGGTGTGCGCGGAGGTGAAACCGACGCTCGAAAGCGTCGGCGAGGGGCACCTGAGCGCCTGCCTGATGGCGCAGCCCGCGTCGCCCTGGCAGCAAAAAATCGCCATTCAGGAGGTGAGCCATGTCGCATGAAGCTTACGTCCATATCCGCGACCTGCGGGTTGAGTTTCGCCGCGACGGTCAGACGGTCAACGCGGTCAACGGCGTCTCCTTTGATGTACAAAAAGGCGAGGTGATGGCGCTGATCGGTGAATCTGGCTCCGGTAAAAGCGTCACCCTGCGCGCCCTGATGCGCCTGCATCCGCCAAAAAGCAGCGTGCTTTCCGGCACGCTGAGGGTCGGGGAAGAGGAGGTGTTGAAGATGAGCGCCGGGCAGCTGCGGCGCTACCGCGGCGCGCGCTGCGCGATGATTTTTCAGGAGCCGCTGCTGGCCTTCGACCCGGTCTATACCGTGGGCCAGCAGATTGTCGAAGGGCTGCGTCGCCATGAAGGCCTGTCGCGACAGGCGGCGCGGGAAAGGGCGCTCGAGGCGCTGCGCCAGGTACGCATTCCGAGCCCCGAGCGGCGGCTGGATGCTTACCCGCACGAGATGTCCGGCGGAATGCGCCAGCGGGCGATGATCGCCCTCGCGCTCTCCTGCAACCCGCAGCTGCTGCTGGCGGATGAGCCAACCACCGCGCTCGATGCCACGGTGCAAATACAGATCCTGATCCTGCTGCGCGAGCAGCAAAAGCAGCGCGATCTGTCGATCATTTTTGTGACCCACGATATCGGCGCGGCGGTGGAGATCGCCGACCGGGTGGCGGTAATGTACGCCGGACGCATCGTGGAAGAGGCGTCGATTGAGGAGATTCTGTATCGTCCGCGCCATCCCTATACCCAGGTGCTGCTGGGCAGCCGGCCGAAAGAGGGGCTGAAAAAGGGCGACGCGCTGCACTGTATCCCCGGCTCGCCGCCGGATCTCTCGCGCCTGCCGCCCGGCTGCGCGTTCGCCGATCGCTGTCCGCACGCGCGCCCCGCCTGTGCGCAGAGCCAGCCGGCTACCGAACCGGCCGGGCCGCGTCACGTGGTGAGCTGCCATCGCTGGCGGGAGCTGAGTGCGTCCGTTGAAAACCAGGCGCTGTACGCCTGAAGCCATGAGGAAAGCAGTATGCAGGATGATATTCGCGCTTTTATGCCCTATCCGCCGCATCCGGTGGCGCATGCGCTAAGCGGGCCGCTGAGCGGGTTAACTTTTGCGGTCAAAGATCTGTTTGACGTAGCGGGCTACCCCACCGGCGGCGGCAATCCGCATCTGCTGGCGCTGTCCGGGGTGAAAACCCGCACCGCGCCGGTGGTGCAAAAATTATTAGATAACGGCGCGCGCTTTATCGGTAAAACCCATACCAGCGAGCTGGCGTATTCGATGAGCGGGCACAACGTGCATTACGGCACTCCGCGCAACGGCGCCGCGCCGAATCATATCCCCGGCGGATCGTCGTCCGGCTCGGCGTCGGCGGTATCGAACGAGGCGTGCGACTTTGCCCTCGGCAGCGATACCGGCGGCTCGGTACGCACGCCGGCAAGCTACTGCGGACTGTTTGGCCTGCGCCCGACCCATGGCCGACTCTCCCTCGACGGCTGCCAGCCGCTATGCGCCACCATGGATACCTGTGGCTTCTTTGCCCGCTCGCCGGAGGTCTTTTCCACCGTCGCCGCCTGTCTGTTCGACGATGGGCGAGCGGATATCACCGGCGTGCGGCTGGCCAGCCATGAAGGGCTGTTTTCCCGCCTGCCGCTGCGCAGCCAGCAGGCGCTGCTGCCGGTCCGCCAGGAGCTGGCGCGCTTATTCGGCCCGGTAACGCCGCTCGGCGCGCCGCTGCCGGACGTGGATGATATCTATCTCGCCTTCCGCCAGATTCAGGGCTACGAAGCCTGGCAGGCGCAGGGGGAAACCATTGAGCGCTACGGCCTGCAGCTGGGGCCGGACGTCCGCGAGCGTTTTTTCTGGGGCAAAGCGGTCACCCGCGCGCAGTTTGACGCTGCCTGCCAGCAGCGCGAGCGTTTTACCGCCTGGTGGGACGCGCAGTTGGGCGATGCGGTCCTGGTGATGCCGACCGTTCCCGACGGCGCGCCGCTGCTGACGGCGCAGGCCGAAGAGATAGAGGCGGTCCGCCGCCTGTCTCACGATCTGCTGTTAATTTCCGTCATGACCCAACGTCCGCAGGTGACGCTGCCGGTTGCCCGGACGGGCGGCCTGCCGCTGGGAATTTCATTTTTGGGCCCGCGCGGCAGCGATCGTCTGCTGGTCGAGCTGGCCGCCGCGTTTATGCTAGGAGACCGAAATGAGCAGTGATGTCCTTTTTACCCCGATAACCGAAACCACCGCCTGCCGCGTCAATGGCGCGCGCCTGTGGGATTCGCTGATGACGCTGGCGGAAATTGGCGCCACGCCGAAGGGAGGCTGCTGCCGTCTGACGCTGACCGATCTTGACCGCCAGGGACGGGATTTGGTGATTAGCTGGGCGCAGGCGGCCGGGATGAGCGTCACCGTCGATAAAATCGGCAACGTATTTATGCGCCGGGAAGGGCGTAATCCGGCGCTGCCGCCGATTGTCTCCGGCAGCCATATTGACACCCAGCCGACCGGCGGCAAATTTGACGGTAACTACGGCGTGCTGGCGGCGCTGGAGGTGGTACGTACCCTGAACGATCGGGAGATTGAAACCGAAGCGCCGATTGAAGTGGTGTTCTGGACCAATGAAGAGGGGTCGCGCTTTGTACCGGTGATGATGGGCTCCGGCGTGTTTGCCGGGGTATTCCCGCTGGAGACCATCTACGCCGCGCAGGATGCGGACGGTAAAACCGTGGGCGCGGAGCTGGCGCGTATCGGCTATATCGGCAGCCAGACGCCGGGCGACCATCCGGTTGGCGCCTACTTTGAAGCGCATATTGAACAGGGGCCGATTCTTGAAGATGAAGAGAAAATTATCGGCATTGTGCAGGGCGTGCTGGGGATCCGCTGGTATGACTGCGTGGTGACCGGCCAGGAGTCCCACGCCGGGCCGACGCCGATGCGCCTGCGTCAGGATGCGTTACAGGTAGCGACCCGCATTATGCAGGAAGTGGTGGCGATTGCCGGGCGCAGCGAGGAAGGGCGCGGTACGGTTGGAAGAGTGCAGGTCTATCCGAATAGCCGTAACGTAGTGCCGGGAGAGGTCACTTTTTCGATTGATATGCGCAATATCAGCGATGCGCTGGTGGATGAGATGGACCGCCAGCTGCGGGCGTTTATCGCCGGGGTCGAGCGGGAGAGCGGCCTGAAGGTGGCGTTAAAAGAGGTGAGCCACTATCCGGCGGCACCGTTCCACCCGGAGTGCCAGGCGGCGATCGCCGACGCCGCGCAGCGGCTGGAGTATCCCGCGCGGGAGATTGTCTCCGGCGCCGGACACGACGCGGTGTATATGAGCTATCTGGCGCCGACCGGGATGATTTTTATCCCCTGTAAGGACGGGATCAGCCACAACGAAATTGAATATGCGTCGCCGGAGCACGTTGAGGCCGGCGCGAACGTGCTGCTGCAGGTGATGCTGCAGTACGCGCGGGTAGTGTAACCGGTTGTCCTCCCCGGTCGCGCTGCGCTTACCGGGGCTACGGGTAGTAGCCCGGACAGGCGCAACGCGCCGCCTCCGGGAAGGTGTAAAGGGTTTCCGTTCACCGCTATACCGCGGGGCGGTAGCCCGGGTAAGGCGTTTACGCCGCGACCCGGGATTTCCGGGCTACAAGGGCAATACAGGCTAGCGGCCAAATTTGCGCGAACCGATAACGCACAGAATCACGCCCAGGGTTACGGTCAGCATCAGTGGGCTGACGGTTTCGTGCAGCAGCGCGGCTGACAGGCCAAGCCCGAAGAACGGCTGTAATAGCTGAAGCTGGCCGACGGCGGCGATACCGCCAGCGGCCAGCCCTTTGTACCAGAAAATAAAACCGATAAGCATGCTAAAGAGCGACACATAGCCGAGCGCAATCCAGGCGGAAACCGAGATGGCGCTCCATGACGCTGGCCGGGTGAGTAACGAGGCGATCAGCATAAAAGGCAGCGCCATAATCAGCGCCCAGCTAATCACCTGCCAGCCGCCAAGCTCCCGGGTCAGCTTAGCACCCTCCGCATAGCCGAGGCCGCAGGCGATCACCGCCGCCAGCATCAGCAGATCGCCGCTCAGCGACGCCGCAACTTGTTGCGTCAGGGCGAAACCCACCACCAGCAGGCTGCCTATAACGGAAAAGATCCAGAAAGCGCGGCGCGGACGTTCTCCGCCGCGCAGTACGCCAAAAATGGCCGTCATCAACGGCAATAGCCCGATGAAAACGATCGAATGCGCTGAAGTGACGTGGCGCAAAGCCAGCGCCGTGAGGAGCGGAAAGCCGATCACCACCCCTGACGAGACGATGGCCAGGGGGACAAGCTGCGATGCGCGCGGCCGTTTCTGGCGCAAGCCGACTACCAGCGCGATAGCGAGGAGCCCGGCGATGGAGGCGCGCAGAAAGGTTAGCAGGAACGGGTTCATATCCAGCACCGCCAGGCGCGTTGCGGGCAGCGAACCGCTAAAAATAATGACGCCCAGTAAACCATTAAGCCATCCGGACCACGGCCCGGGAACCGTTTTATGAACCGCTGAATCTACCACGCTAACCTCGCTTAGTGGGGGGCTGAGCTCGCTTGAGCCATGACTGCGCCGATGGTAATGTGGTCAATCCAATACAATCAAATTATTGTCATAGATACATTCACCGATGAAAGCCCGATACAAAGCGGTTGTCGACAGATACGCGCAGGCGATTCAGAGCGGACAGCTGCCGGCCGGAACCCGCCTGCCGACGCATCGTACGCTTGCCGCCGACGAAGGGATCTCGCTGGCCACGGCCACGCGCGTTTATCATGAACTGGAAGCGATGGGGCTGGTCAGCGGCGAAACCGGTCGCGGCACCTTCGTGCGGGACATCGCGCTACCGCCGGGACACGGTGTCGATCAGCAGGCGGTGGCAGCCGATGTCGTGGATCTCAACTTCAACTATCCTTCGCTGCCGACGCAGGGGGATGCGCTGCGCGAGGCGCTCAGGCAGCTGGCGGGGGCAGGGGATATCGAGGCTCATCTGCGCTACCAGCCGCATGCCGGACGGCTCCCGGAACGTGAAATTATCGCTCGCTATCTGACCAGCAGCCGCTTTGCCCCTGACGCGGAAAATGTGCTGATCGTCAACGGCGCCCAGCACGGGCTGGCGGTGACCGTGATGGGGCTTCTGCGGCCGGGGGACGTGGTGGCGGTCGATGCGCTCACCTACTCGGGCTTTAAGGTTCTGGCGGCGCTGTATCATCTGGAACTGGCGGCGATCCCCTGCCGCGCGGACGGACCGGATCTGCATGCGCTCCACCGGCTATGCCAGCAGCGGCGCGTCCGGGCGGTGTATACCATGCCGACGCTGCACAATCCGCTGGGCTGGGTGCTCAGCCCTCGCCAACGACAGACGCTGGCGGAACTCGCCCGCCAGCACGACCTGCTGATCGTTGAAGATGCCGCCTATGCCAGCCTGGTGCGCAATCCGCCGCCGCCGCTGGTGAGCTATGCGCCGGAAAGAACGGTATATGTCACCGGCTTCTCGAAAAACGTCGCTACCGGTCTGCGCATAGGGACGGTCATCTGCCCACCTCGCTATCGGACTGAGATTGAGCGCGCCATACGAGCGACGACGTGGAATACGCCGTCATTGATGAGCTCGCTGATCTGCGCCTGGATTGAAGATGGCACGGTTGCACGCTTTGAAAATGAGAAGCGCCAGGATGCGCGGCAGCGGCAGCGGCTTGCCCGTGAGGCGCTCGACGGGCTGCCCTTCGTGAGCCATGCGGATTCGTACTTTCTCTGGCTACCTCTGGGCGAAGAGAGTCGGGCCGATCGGCTGGCGAAAACGCTGATGGCGCGCCATATTTCCGTGTCGACCGCCGAACCCTTCTGCGTTGCCGCAACTGTTCCGCAGGCGCTGCGCATCGCCCTCGGTTCTGTTCCGCTTGATACCCTGCGCGCGGCGCTGGTCGAGGTTCGCCAGGCCGTGGCATTTGAACAATACCGCTAGCCCATCTGTGCCAGCTGGCCGCGCAGCACCTCCACGCCTTGTTCGATGGCGTCAGGGTTAATGGCGTGAAAGCCCATTCGGAAAAAGTTATCCGGCGGCGCGTCGCTGAGAAAATGCCGGGCGCCGGGCTCGATCAGCACCCCGGCGTGGGCGGCGCGCCAGGTCAGCTGCTGGGTGTTGATTTGCTCCGGGGTGGCCAGCCAGAAGGCATTGGCGTGTTCGCTGCCGGGGATGATTTGGCATTCTGGCAGGTGCTGCCGCAGCGCGTTATTGAGGCGCTCCCAGCGCTGGGCAGAGTCGTAATGGTAGCGCCGCAGGTGGGTTTCATAATGACCCTGGGCGAGAAAATGGGCCATCTGATACTGAATGTTGGTTGGCGGATGACGATACACCAGCCGCCGCAGCGCCCGGGCTTCGTCAATCAGATCCGGGTCAGCGACCATAAAGCCCAGCCGCAGGCCCGGCGAGAGCGCCTTTGACAGGCTGCTCACGTAGATCACTCGTCCGCAGCGATCGCTGGCCTTCAGCGCCGGTAGCGGGTTGAGCATAAAGTTACTTTCAGAGTCGTAATCATCCTCAATAATCACCGCATCATGGCGGGCGGCATGCTCCAGCAGCTGGCTGCGGCGCGCTTTGCTCATCGCCACCCCGGTTGGCACCTGATGCCCGGGAGTCACATAGTAGTAATCGCAGGGGGCGTCATTAAGGACGATCCCCTGTTCATCCACCGGATGCGGCACGATATCGGTATCGGCAAGCAGAAAAGTGTTAATAGCCTCGCGAAAACAGGGATTCTCCACGCCAACGCGCGTGCCGGGGGACATCAGCAGGCGGGTCAGCAGGTAGAGCGCGTTTTGCGAACCGAGGGTAATCAGAATCTCGTCCGCCGAGGCGACAATTCCGCGTTTGGGCAGCACCCGGGTGCGGATCTGCTCAATCAGCATCGGCACGTCCCGATCGATATGATCCACCACCCACTCCGGGTCCCTTACGCCGCCGTGCAACCAGTTCGCCGCCGAGCGCCAGGTCGCCAGCGGGAACTGGCGGGTATCGGGCTGACCGTAGATAAACGGATAGCGGTAGTTCATCCAGCCGGCCGGTTTGAGAATCGACTCCTGCTGACTGGGGGTAATTTGCAGCCGCGTGCCCCAGCGTGGTGCAGAACCCGCGTCCTGCGGTGCAGCTTCCGTTACCGTGGAAGGAGCTGCGTGCTGATAATCCGCATGCAGGTAATAACCGCTGCGCGGGCGGCTCACCAGATATCCCTCGTTAACCAGCCCCTCAAACACCAGCGCCGTGGTGTTGCGCGATACTCGCAGCTGGCTGGCCAGCTGGCGGCAGGAGGGGAGCGGCGTGTCGGCGGAAAAAATGCCGCCCAGAATGGCGTTAATCAGCGTTTCGCGCACCTGCTCCTGCAAACCGCGGCGCGGGTCGAAATCAACGTGTAACCGGTGTCGGATCATGGCTGGCTCCTTACTCAAACGCTCTGTACAGGAACCGGAGCAAATTCCATACCACCCTGAGAATGACTGACACATCCGCACGATGAATCTGGCTCTATCCGGAAATTTAAAACGCTCCCTACAGTAAAAACGTATTCATCAGTCGCGGACCGGAACTTCCGTCGGCACATATTTTGCAAAACCTTTTCATGTTCTGGAATGAACACGTCTGGCGAATTAATTAGGGGTGAATTAATGAACAAATCATTAGGTTCAATTTGTCTGGGCGCCATCATGGCGATGGCCTTTTCTTATCACGCAGCCGCCGCAGATCTTCCGGAAATAGAAAAATCCGGCACCCTGAAAGTCGCGACCGAAGATGATTACGCGCCTTTTAACTTTATGAATAACGGCCAGGCGGATGGCTTCAACAAAGATATGCTCGATGAATTACGTAAATACGCGAAATTCAACGTCGACCAGAGCATTCTGCCATGGACCGGATTATTGGCGGCGGTCTCCACCGGGCAATACGACATGGCGTTAACCGGCGCGGTGATTACCGATGACCGTCTCAAGGTCTTTGATTTCACGCCGCCGTGGGCGTCAGCGCAGCACTATTTTGTCAAACGCGCGGCCGATAATTCCCTGAATACCATTGCCGAACTGAGCGGGAAAAAAGTGGGCGTTCAGGCGGGCAGCGCGCTGCTGGCAAGGCTGCCAGAACTGAAAGCAATGCTGGAGAAAACCGGCGGTAAACTGGGGCCGGTGGTGGAGTATCCCTCCTATCCTGAAGCCTACGCCGACCTCGCCAACAAACGCCTGGACTACGTGATTAACGTGGTTATCTCGGTCAACGACCTGGCGAAGGCTAAGCCGAAGGTGTTTGCCAAAGGTCTGGCGGTATCCGGCCCGGGCTATATGGCGTGGCCGATCCCGAAAAACTCGCCGCAGCTGCTGGCCTATATGACCAAATTTATGAACCACATGAAGGAGACCGGCAAGCTTGCGGAACTCCAGAAAAAGTGGTTTGGCGAAACCTATGACGACCTGCCGACCGAAGCGATTACCAGCCCGGAACAGTTCCATAAATTAGCCGGGCTGTAATGAGTTCTGCGGCGGGAAACCGCCGCCTGTTCAGGTGAAGGAGGGCTTCATGGATGCAATTTCCTGGCAGTTACTGATTGAAGGCGCATGGACGACCCTCTGGATTTCGGCCATCGCCATTGCCTTTGGGGTGGTGATTGGTCTGCTGATCGCGCTGGTGCGCATGCTGCGTATCCCGGTTATCGATCAGCTGCTGGTGGTCTATATCAGCCTTGCCCGCGCGACGCCGCTGGTTACGCTGGTGCTGTTCCTGTTTCTTTCTCTGCCGACCGTCGGGATTAATCTCGATAAAAACGTCGCGGCGATTGTAGCGCTGACGCTCAACACCTCGGCCTTCAACGCCGAAATCTGGCGCAATGCCTTTCGCACTTTCCCCCGCGAACAGCGGGAAGCGGCGGAGTCGGTAGGGATGCGCCGCTGGGCTTACTTCCGCTACATCATGCTGCCGCAAATGTGGATTGAAAGCCTGCCCGCGCTGGTTAATGAGATGTCGTTCCTGATTAAGGGCAGTCCCGCCATTGCGGTGATTGGCGTGGTGGATTTGACGCGCGTGACCAACCGAATTTCTTCGGTCACCTATGAGCCGCTTTCGCCGATTCTGGCGGCGGGTCTGCTGTACGTGGTGATTATTGGCCTGCTGCTGAAACTGCAGGGGATGGCCGAGCGTAAAGCGAAGCGTCTGGCACGATAAAGAGAGGAGGTGCTATGAATCAGTGGGCCGTTATCTGGTCGGTGCGCGACAGCTTTATTGCCGGTTTACTCGCCACCCTTGAGCTTTTTATTACTGCGGCAATAGCCGGCTTAATTATTGGCGTGGCCCTGTGCTATTTAACCGAGTATCAAAAGAAAACTCTTAACCGGCTTATTATTGGCTTTGTCAGCTTAATGCGGGCGATTCCCTTTTTGATCCTCGCCTATTTGCTCTATTACGGACTGCCGCAAGTGGGTATTAGTCTGGAGCCCTGGACCGCCGGATTAATCGCCCTGATTATCTACCACGGCGCCTATTTCTTTGAGATTTTGCGCAGCCAGCGTCGGGTCTTTTCCGGAGGCTATATCGAGGCGGCGGTAGCGCAGGGGTTCTCGCGCTACAAAATATTCCGCCACATTATTCTGCCCAATATTTTGTCATCGGCACTACCGCTGATGGGCAATCAGCTGATTATCTGCCTGAAAGATACCGCTTTCCTCAGCATTATCACCGTCCAGGAGATAACCGCCGCGGCTAACAGCGTGCAGGCCACCTATTTTATCCCGTTTAACGCCTTTATTGTCGCCATTGGGCTCTACTGGGCGATCAGCATCCTGCTGGAGCTGTTGATTAAGCGTCTGAGCGCCTGGGGAGCGAGAAGAGGAATGAGTCATGCCTGATACGACTGCTGTAAGCGTCAAAAACGTCTCAAAACAGTTTGATAATGTTGAAGTTCTTCGTGATATCAATCTGACGGTAGAGAAAGGGACCGTGGTGAGCATACTCGGCTCGTCGGGGTCAGGTAAATCAACGCTGCTGCGCTGCATGAACTGGCTGGAACAGCCGGATCGCGGCGAGATCCGCATCAGCGGCCAGCGGCTGGGGATTGATGAGCAAAATGGCCGGGCGATGTCCCATCGTCAGCTGTCGAAAATCCGCGAGCGGGTAGGGATGGTGTTTCAGAGCTTTAACCTGTGGCCGCACCTGACGGTGCAGCAGAACGTCAGCGAAGCGCTGCTGCACGTCAAGGGGATGAAGCGTGATGAAGCGAAGGCTATCGCCATGCAGCAGCTGGAGAAAGTGGGGATGGCGCATAAAGCCGACGTTTACCCGATCACGCTCTCCGGCGGACAGAAGCAGAGGGTGGCTATTGCCCGTTCGCTGGCGATGTCTCCGGAGGTAATTCTGTTTGATGAGCCGACATCGGCGCTGGACCCCGAGCTGGTCAACGAGGTGCTGGGGGTGATGAAGGCGCTGGCCGCCGAGGGCTACACGATGGTGGTAGTGACCCACGAGATGGACTTTGCGCGACAGGTATCGGATGAGGTGGTGTTTCTTGAGAAGGGATTGTTGATTGAGAAAGCTCCGCCGGAGAAGTTTTTCAGCAACCCGGACTCCGAGCGCGTCAGGCAGTTTCTGCAGAGCAGCCGGTAATCTCCAGCGGCCAATCTCCCCGGTCGCGCTGCGCTTACCGGGGCTACGGGTTTCCAGCCGTCTGCGGGGCGGTAGCCCGGGTAAGGCGTTTACGCCGCGACCCGGGATTTCCGGGCTCGGCGCCTGAG